>JALXCD010000103.1 GCA_026991135.1 Deltaproteobacteria bacterium
CCTTTTACCACTGGCATAAATTCAAGATAATTCTCTGAAATCTTATATCTTTTCGAAAGATAAAAAAAGTTTCTTGACTTTTTAAAAACTAGACTAAAGGTATGAATATAGCATTTTTGTAAAAAAGTTTTTTTATTATCTTGCAAAAAAGTAAGGGAGGAATAGAAATGCTAGAGTCAGAAAATCGTTTTTGCGATGCCTTTAAATGGGGAGATATAGAAAAAAAATGGAAGTATCATCTCCTTTTAGGCCTTTTTTTTATTATTACAGGGGCTATAGGAATGATCTTAACCCCTCTTATGACTTTTTCAACAATTCTTCTTTTTGCCTCTTTCATGATGGTAGGAGGGATATTGCAGTTAATTGAAGCCATCCGGGCCGCCAAAGGATGGAAAAGTAGAATACCTCACTTGCTGGGAGGCATTTTATATATCGCAGGTGGGTTTATATCTATCTGGAATCCTGTGGCAGCGTCTTTGGCCCTTACTCTTATTTTAGCAGCATCAATTTTTACTATTGGTTTATTTAGAATTGTAATGGCCTTACAACATAAAAGTGAGCTCCCTGATTGGGGAATAATTTTTATAAGCGGACTCGCCTCTATAGCCATATCTATTTTTATAGGAATTGCTTGGCCTTATTCTGCCATTTGGACCCTTGGGCTTTTTATCTCTATAGATTTAATATTTAACGGATGGGCCCATGTAATCATTGCAATTGCTGCAAAAAAAAAGAATGTTGAGCATCAACAAGATATAGACTACACGGCCACAAAAGTCGCCAATTAATAAATTAATATTTTAGAAGGAGGATAAAAAAATGATTTTTACAAGAATTTTAAAAAAGGAAATCTTTTTTGTTATGGTCATGATCATATCATTTCTGGCCATCACATTACCTACTACCGGTTCCTGCCAGCAAATACCTGGCGACAAAGGCATCCATCTTAAAACATCTGCTCAGGTATCAAAGGGGGCTGTTGAAAAAGCAAAAAAAAAGGCAGCAAAAATTAAACAGGAATTCAATAAAAAGGCCATAAAGGCAGTAGCTGACACCTACAAGGTAGTTGATCTTCTTAATAAAAATAAGACAAAAGAAGCCCTTGATCTCCTAAAAAAGGTGATTGGCGAACTAGAAATAATTCTTGCTGCTAATAAAAATATTTCTCTTATACCCATAAATAGTTACACAGTTGTTATTGATAGTGATTTTTCTCCTGTGGAAATTGAAAAAAAGATCGCCGAAGTTAAGACAAAACTTAATAATGGGGATATTCAAGGGGCAAGGATACTTTTAGATACCTTGCAAAGTGAGATAGACATAATCATTGAAAACTTACCTCTTGCTACTTATCCGGATGCAATGAAGCTTGCTTCAAAATACATAATTAATGATAAAATAAACGAAGCAAAAAACGTACTACAAATTGCTCTCAATTCTATGGTGGTGAAAAAAATAATAATCCCTATTCCTCTGATTAGGGCCTATGACCTTATTGAAGAGGCATCCAAAGTGGCAAAGGCCGATAAGGACCAGGCCCTAAAATATCTTAATGAGGCCAAAAAACAACTCAAACTTGCAAAACTACTCGGGTATGGGAAGGATGATTTACAGATATACCAAGATTTGCAAAAAAGAATTGACTCTATAAAAAGAGAAATAAAGGGTAAAAACCAGGCGGCAAAGATGTTTGAAGAACTTATAAAAAAGCTCAAGGAATTTAAGAAAAAACTCTTGTCATCCTAACCAAATAAAAAACAAAATTCACGGCAAAAAGCTTGCGGATAATCATCTGTGGGCTTTTTGCCTTATTTAATAGGAAAAAAATTTTATGAAAGGGGAGCTTATTTTACTTAACAATATTTTCAAAAAGACATTAAATAGAATACGGCCTAAATTCACCAATTCTTTTCCTTGACTTTTACCATTGGTCCATTTATGGTATCGATATTCAAAGAAATTGAGGTGGTTGTAGCCTTTCAATCAATCCCCTTTTTTCTTTGTTAATCAAGTCACTTAGTTTGGATTCAGAAGTACCTTCAAAGTGGATCTCCCTCTTTGAGGCTTTTCGAACCAGTAAGTGCAACAAAATGGGGCGAAACACCCAAAGAATACTTTAAAGGAGGAAGATCTCATGAAGGGAACAGTAAAGTGGTTTAACGATCAAAAGGGTTTTGGTTTTATTTCACAGGATCAGGGGCCAGATGTCTTTGTTCATTATACTGCTATTCAGGGCAATGGTTTTAAGTCCCTTGAAGAGGGTCAGACAGTTGAGTTTGACATTACCGAAGGTCCAAAGGGCCCTCAGGCATCAAATGTAAGGGCATAGGACAATTAACACCAAAAGACATGTTAAGGCAGGTCAAAAAGACCTGCCTTTTTATTTCAGAAAAGGAGTAAAAATGAAACTTTATATTGGTAATCTTGCCTATAATGTCCAGGAAGAAGAAGTCAGAAAAATGCTTGAAGAATTCGGCCCTCTTGACTCTTTTGATTGGATTACTGACAAATACACTGGAAAGTCCAGGGGTTTTTGTTTTGCAGAAATGAATAACTCAAATGCAGATACTGCCATTAAGGCCTTAAATGGAAAGGAATTTCATGGACGGTATCTAAAAATAAATGAAGCAAGGGCAAAAAAGGGCAAAAACAAAAGACGGAGACGTTACTGGTAATTTTCTTTCTTTTCATAAGACAGAATTCAATGTAAAAAAGCCGCTAGATCTATGGCGGCTTTTTTTGTGAGCTGATTTGATTTACACTTTTCAGTCATGAGTAATTCATCCAAAGGGCCAAGATTTGTTCTTGGAGTCGAGACATCCTGTGACGAGACCTGTGCGGCAGTTCTTTTACACGGGAAGGAAGTCCTAAGCAATATTGTTTCATCCCAGATTGAAATCCATGCTGAATTTGGAGGAATTGTCCCTGAAATTGCCAGTAGAAAACACATAGAGGCCATTAACATTGTTGTAAAAAAGGCTATCAAGGAGGCAGATATTGATTTTGACCATATTGATGGGATTGCAGTTACCCAGGGCCCAGGGCTTGTTGGCTCACTGGTTGTTGGACTCTCCTATGCAAAGGCATGTGCATTTTCATCTGGAAAAAAGATTACCGGTGTAAATCATGTCCATGCACATCTTTTGGCACCTTTTCTGTCAGAAAAAGGGTTAAGGTTCCCCTTTACTGGCCTTGTTGTTTCAGGGGGCCATACAAGCCTCTACTATGTCTCGGACTATTTGTCATTTAAACCCATTGGGAAAACCAGAGATGACGCAGCAGGAGAGGCATTTGACAAGGTCGCAAAAATCCTTGGCCTTCCATATCCAGGAGGGCCAGTAATAAGCAGGCTTTCAATTGAAGGGGACAAAGACGCCTTTAAATTTCCAAGGGCTATGCTTCCTAACTCCCCCTTTGATTTTAGCTTTAGCGGTCTTAAGACAGCAGTCTTACAGGCTGTTAAAAGGCTTGAAAAAGGAAAGGCATCCATTCCTTTAAATGATATCTGTGCCTCTTTTCAAGAATCAGTTGTTGATGTGCTTGTAAAAAAGACAATAATGGCAGCTAAAGAATGTAACTGTAAAAATGTGGTAATTTCCGGAGGGGTAGCTGCCAATGAAAGGCTGAGATATGTAATGCAAAAGGCATGTGAGGCTGAGGGATTAAGGCTTTTTTACCCTGATCTATCCCTTTGTACAGACAATGCCGCCATGGTAGCCCTTTGTGGATTTCATCAAATAAAAGAAGGAATACTTTTGGGGCCAGAGGCAGATGTGTATTCGAGAATTGCCTTTCCCTGATCCCAATAACAATCAAGCTCACTTTCTGCAATTGGACTTCAACAAAAACGCAGTCAGGTAGAGTGAAATATTATGCACTTGTTGATTTATATTGGAAAGGCGCTACATGTCCGAAATTACTCTCCAATATTCTTTCCTCTTTTTGAAGTCTTTTTTACTATTACAGAAGACACTTAGGACATATTTTTTGATTTCTTGTGCCTGCTTCTCATTATACAAGACTGTATGCTTTTTTCTACCTCTTGTGCCTAACTTTCAGATATGTAGCTAGCTATTAATTGTCTTATTTTGTGAATGCTATATGTGGCCTGAACAGGAACTTTAATTAGAGGAATATTGGCCGAACGGCAGGCACTATCTAAAAATTTATCTCTATCTTTTCTTTTTAGGGAATCATGTGAACTGTCATTAAGTTCGATCGCACATAAAATAGATAAATCATTTTTGTCGCAAAGTAAAAAATCAAAGTGTTTTCCAGATATTTTATTAAATGCTTTTTGCCAATCACTACGAGACATTCCTTTTTGAGGAGTAATAACATCAGCCACTCGGACTTTACCGAATACTTGAGTATTATCACCTACACTTTGCATAAGTACACCAAGAAAGGAACGTTCAGCTGGACTAAAAAGAAAATCTCGTTTTCTATATTGGTATGAAGTTGGTCTCTCTTCCTGCTTTTGTAAGAGCTTTAAAATTTGGACAGCAAATAACGCGACAATGACTAAAATTATTGCCCAACTCACCTGTTTCTCCTTTTATGCATATATATTATTATTGAAAGGATGAAACCTTGAAGCGCCTCATTATTTTTTCAACCTGTTTTGCCTTTTGGCTCAGTTCTTCCATGGAAGAAAGAGCGGATTCTGCGCCCTTTGAGTTTTGAATGGCTACCTTTGCCATGGTATCCATAAGCTTTTGAAGCTCACTGCTCCTTTCGCGCTGCTTTGATGTCCTGTTTGTAATTTCAGAAGAATTCAGGACAACCTTTTCTACTGTTTCAACGGCTGTCCTTGTTGTTACTGTTGTGGTATTGGCGATGGAGGCAATTTCATCGCTGATATTTTCAAGCTCACCTATGGCCTTTTCTGCAAGCATCCTTCTTTCTGCCTGTTTATTTGTCATATCCACAATTGATTTTGACTGGAGCTTAAGCCCCTCCATGGAGTCCAAAAGTTCTTGAATGGAGGACTTTTGTCTTCCAGTAACTCTTGCAATATCAATGGTAACCTTACTTGAATTTTCCACTGTGTTAAGGAGTTCACCCAATGTCTTTTCACTTTCTGCAGCAAGTTTGAGACCCTTTTGAACACTTTCCGTGCTCTCTTCTATGAGACTTTCAATTTCCTTTGTGGATTCACTGGTTCTATCTGCAAGCTTTCTAATTTCATCGGCAACGACTGCAAAGCCTCGTCCATGCTCACCAGCCCTTGCTGCCTCAATTGCAGCATTAAGGGCCAAAAGGTTTGTCTGTTCGGCAATATCGGAGATAAGATCAATAATTTCTCTCACCTGTTCAGAGCTTTTTGCTATTTCCTCCATACCCTTAACAGTTTCATTAATGGCTGCCTGTCCCTTTTGGGCACTTTCAAGAGTAACTTGTGCCTGTGTGGCTGCACTGTTAGCCTCGTTGGCCATCTCCTCCAATTCAGCAGCCATCTTATTTAGGGCCTTGGCGGTCTTTTCAGCGGCCTCAGACTGTCTAATTGCCCTTTCCTGGACTTTTTTAGCAGTCTCTCCCATTGCGGCAACGGTCTTGGCAACCTCCCTTGCCCCTTCTTTGTTCTCGCCTGAAACCTCTGTAATCTTCGCATTGGTCTTGGCCATCTCTTCAATAACCTGGGCGGCCTCCTTTGCCAATTTGGCAGAAGACTCTGCATGAAATGCCACTTCTTGAGCAGTTTTACCCATGAGTGCTACTCGATTTCGAACATCTTCTGCCCTTTTTGCCTGAAGAGAGGCATTTTCTGTAATGGACTTCGCAATATCATAGACACCTGTACTTGATTTGCTAAATTCCATACTAGCTTTAATAACATCTCTGAAGGTATCTTGAAGACTTGAAAGAAATCGATTGACCGATTCCGCCATCTTACCAACTTCATCCTTCCTGTTTACTTCAAGCCTTGATGTAAGGTCCATATTTAGCGCTGTTTTATTTAAAAATTCTGCTGCCTGTACAATTGGGCCGGCAACGTCCCTATTAAGAAAATATGCTAGAAGTAGAAGCATTAAAAATACTATTCCATTTGCTATTAAGGTTGGCTGCAAAAGTTTTTTTATTGAGGATGCAAAAAAATCTTCTGAAGCAAAGGATACTGCAATCCCTTTTTCACCGCTAAGCCTGGTAAAAACCTTTAAGGGACTCACTGACATTGCCATCTTGGCAGTCTTATCTTCAACAACACCGTGACCAACTCCAAGCTTAAATGCGTTATCTCTAACCCATGAAGGTGCATTTTTCCCCAGTTCACTCATGTTTTTGGAAAAGATGATTTTCCCTGCTTCATCTAAAAATAAGACCTTTCCTGAAATTGTACTAATCTTTTTGAGCCACAGGCCCATGTGTGATACTAAAATTTTAGGCCTTATAGAGGCGATCAAAACACCCTTTGTGCTATCACTCGTGTTTATTGAACGAACAAGAAAATATTGTTTTGCCCCTGAAAGACCTTCTATGGTTTCAGGTCCAAGTATATAGGCCTCCTTTGAAAACCTTATTTGATTTTTAGGGAGGATCTTTCCTAGATATTTGGTTTTGTCTGCAGCAATAACTTTAAGATTTTCATCAGCTACCAACAAAGATGAATAATAGGGATATTTAGAAATCATATTTCTTAAAAGGCCATTGGCGCCTGAAAATCCATTTCCTTCCACAAGAGAAGTTTGAATAGGATTGAGATGTGCCAGGGTATTTACGTCATTTAATCTGTTTTGGAAAAAGGTATCAAAAGACTCTGAAAGCCCTGTATTGATAAGGCCAAGCCTTTTTACTCCCTCATCTTTCAATATGTTGTTTATGGAAAGAAAATGGTACCCCTGGCTCAAAAGGGCCACAATGCCGGTAAATATAATGAGCACCAAGACCTTATTTTGAAGTTTCATATCCCTAAAATTGCCTAATCGCCCAATCATTGGACTCCTCCTATTTTTATTATGCTTTTAAAAATTATTTTAGAAATTCCAATACTAACCTGGCATCAATTAATGGAACCTGGCCATGATTACTTACATAAATGTGGCAAAGAGGATTATCGTTGCCCTCCCCAAGATCATAAGCTTCTATGTCTTCCATAGATCTAACTCCATCGGTCCTCAAACCTATTACTTCTTTTCCGGATCTCAAAAGTATAACAGTTCCTTTAAGATCTCCTGAAGATGTCTGATCATTTGTTTTTCCAGGCCACTTATCAACAACAGGTATTACTTCGCCTCTCACATTGATTACGCCAAAGACCCCTTCTTTTGAATTAGGAAGGGGGGTAATTTTCGATGTTCTGACCACCTCTTTGACTTTGTTTAACTCACATGCCCAAAGCGTATTATTTGAAGAAAATATCAGGGCTTTTCCAAGGCTAGCAGGACCTTCATCCTTTTGAAGAGACAATTTTAGCCTCCTTATAACTCTTCTCTTTTTCTTTTCGGAAAAAAAGGCTAAGACTTAAAGAAGAATATTGTTTAGTTAATGGATTTTAGTAGGACCGCTTAGATAAAAACCTTTTAATCTTGAATATATTGGCCCGGTCTGAGTCAAAACACTTTTCATGAGACTTACTTCATTGACCTGAAAACTTGCAGGCGGGACCTTTGTATTTAAAAATGTATCTAAGTCCCTCAAATTTGAAATGCTTTTTACCCTTGCAACAGTTATATGAGGAACAAAAGACCTTTCTTCCCTTTTAAAACCAAATTGTTGAAGGCCATCTTCTATCCCCCTTTGAAGATTTCCAAGCTCCTTGACCTCTCCTTTAACCCCAAGCCATAAAACCCTTGGCCTAACCCTATTGGGGAAGACTCCGGCTTTAGAAAGGGAAAGGGTAAAGGGTGTAAAATCGGAAACTATCGTATTCAGGGTATCAGCCATTGGCTCTATTAAGGATTCATCCACATCCCCTAAAAACTTCAGTGTTATATGGCAATTATTTACACTTACCCACTTTATTCTCCCTCTAACTCCCTGCCATAGGGATTTGGAAGAGCTTAGAAAATTTTTGACTTCACTGGAGAGGTTTATAGCCAGGAAGCAACGTATCATAAAGGAGTATCCTCCTTATCCAGTCCAGGGCTGTTTCAACCGTTAATCTTCTGACCTCATTTCTTGAACCTGGAAATAAAAACCTGTGGACAAGCTCCCTGTCTTTTACCATGACTCCGATAAAGACTGTGCCAACTGGCTTGTCCTTGGTTCCTCCTGTAGGCCCGGCTATCCCTGTAATTGCTATATTTACATCTGTGCCCGTAAGCCTTCTAACACCCCTTACCATTTCAAGGGCAGTCTCCTTGCTGACAGCCCCATACTGCGAAAGGGTTTCATGCCTTACCCCAAGATTTTGTTCCTTCGCCCTGTTTGTATAGGTGACAATGGATCGGTCAAACCAGTTTGAGCTACCTGAAACACCTGTGACAGTTGCCCCTAAAAGCCCTCCCGTACATGATTCTGCACTTGAAAGGACAAGATTTCTTTCCGTCATTATCTGTCCCAGTGTCTCTTCAAGGCTCCCCTCGTCTCCAATGGCAACAATATCCTTTTCAAATTCTGATTTAATCACTGAAGAAGCCTTGAAAATCGCTTCATCAACCCTTTCCTGTGAGCTTGAACTAGCGGTAATGCTTATGTGGACTTCTGGGAAGACGGGATAATAGCCTATTTTTACTTCGCTGTGCTCTTTTTCTATATTTTTAAGCCTTACATTAATTTCAGTTTCGGTGGGGCCAAAGAGCTTAAAAAGTCTTTGAACCACAAAGGGACGTTCACTGTCTAGTTCGTTAAGCCGTGGAATCACCCTTTTTACCATGTGATCCTTTAATTGTTCTGGAACACCGGGCAAAAAGAAAAGATAAACTCCACCGTATTCGAGCTGATAACCTGCAGCATGTCCCTGGGGATTAAGGACCTTGGCACCCTTTGGAAGCATGGTGAGTTTCTTCATAAACTGTTTAAGGGCGCCTTTGTCCAGATGTGCCTCCATCTCTTCTATCTGCTGCTGAACTAGATTATTTTTTTCAAGAGGCAACCCAAGGGCCTTTGATACTGCTTCATTGGTTATGTCATCGGTTGTAGGTCCAAGGCCTCCTGATATTATGACAAACTGACTATTTCTTAATGCCGAGAGTAAGGCCTTTTTTATTTCATTGGTATCGTCCCCCACAACAGTTATTCTTTTTAAGAAGTGGCCATTTATGAAGAGTCTTGAGGCAACAAAGCTACTTGTGGTGTTTATTACCCTTCCACTAAGAAGTTCATCTCCAATGGCAAGAATCTCTCCAATCATGACAGAAATAGACTCCCAAAACGGAATAAAAGATTGACAATTACCCCGGCCATAACATCATCCATCATGATGCCGGCCCCCCTTTTAAAAATTGTCTCCATTTGTTTTACAGGAAAAGGTTTGTAAATGTCAAATGCCCTAAAAAGTAAAAACTGTATCAAAACACTAGAAAAAGAAATTGGAATCAGCCAAAGGGATATGGCCATACCCGCAATTTCATCTATAACTACTATTTGTGGGTCCTTTCCTCCAAGTCTTTCTTCCACCCTTGTAGATACATAGCACCCTAAAAGAACCAGGAAAATTAGAAAAAAAAGCCCCAATATCAAGGGCAAAAAATTGACCAAAAGACCTATTAATATTCCCAAAAGGGCACCTGCTGTCCCTGGGGCCTTTGGCACATATCCAAGGCCAAGGCCTGTTGCAATTAAAAAGGAAATTTTTTCCCTAAAGGTCTTTTTCATTTAGACCCTATCCTTCCATCTATAGGCACTGTTAAAGACTGTCCTTATTGGAAGTCCCATTTCTTTTGCCATCCTTTTACAACATTCAAATTCAGGGACTACTTCGACATTTCCATCAGGCCTTTTTATCTCCTTGGCCTTGATTTTGCCCCATATTGTTTCAACTTCCACAATTTTTCGCTCAAGAATACTCCTTTTCGCCTTAAATATTCTAAGCCCAATTGTAGAGGTTTTAGAAAGAAAAAGGGATTCCATCATGGGCCTTTTTTTCTCTTCACAAAGACAAACAAGTTCAAAGCCGGGTCTATTTTTTTTCATTACTATCTGGCTTATCCAGCAATCTATGGCTCCATTTTCAAGAAAAAGCTCAAAAAGTGCCCCCATATCCTCAGGTGTCATATCATCAATAACGGCCCTTAGCTCCAGAATGGAATCTTTTCTTTTATAAGGGGCATCAAAAAGGATAATTCTTAAAAGATTGGGCGTGTCCTTAATATCCCTTTTTCCTGCACCATATCCACATCTTGAAAGAATAAGATCTCCTGGCCTTCCCCATTCATGGGCAATAGAGACACAAAGTGCAGCACCGGTTGGAGTTACAAGCTCTGATTCTCCATCCTTAAAATAGACAGGCTTTTCTCTTAAAATCTCAAGGACTGCCGGGGCAGGAAGAGGAAGTCGGCCGTGATCACACCTTACAAATCCGCGAGATAAAGGCAGCGGAGAACATATAATCCTTTCTATCTTTAAAGAATTTAAGGCCAAAAAGGTGCCTGTAATGTCAAGAATCGCATCATCTGCACCAACTTCATGAAAATGAACTTCATCTCGTGTGATTCCATGCACCCTTGCCTCTGTATTTGCCAAAAGATTAAAACACCTTAAAGCCCCTTTTATAACATTTTCAGGAAGTTGAGAGCAGGTGATCAAATTGACTATATCAGATAGATTCCTTCTTACGCCTTTTTTTGATGACTCGATAGTCACCCTTTTGGCATTTATGCCGTGACGCCTCTCCTGACTGATGATAATTTTTATATCTCTTAGACCAAGAACCCCTGGAAGGGATAAAAGCTCTTCTTTTTCCCATCCAAGGTCTATAAAGGCCCCCAATAACATATCTCCGCTAATTCCTGAAAAACAATCTAAAAATGCACATTTCATAATAAAGACAAGGCTCAGTTTTCTCTGGTTTTTTCCTCAACCCAGGAATAAATCCTTTCCCTGAAAAGCCATGCAGGGCCTGCAACCAAAATGGTAATCAAAACTATTGCCATCACTCCCACCCAATTCCCATTATAGATATCAGCCCCCTGAAAGCTCAACATCAATGTTCCGGGAATCCTTCCGATGGTTGAAATAAATACGAACACTTGCCAGGGCATACGGCTTAGCCCTAGGAAATAACATAAAAAGTCCTTTGGAAAACCAGGAAATACATACAAAAAGAAACACAAAAAAAGCCCCTGATGTTCTAAAAGCCCCTCAAATTTCCAGTATAGCTCTGATTTTTTAAGCCAGGGTTCAATAAAGCGCCTGAAATGCCTTGCAATATAAAAGGCCAAAAAGGAGCCAAGACTAAGACCAATGGTTGAATAGATAAGCCCCAGCCACCTTCCAAAGATAAAACCTCCAACTATTCCTGTTGCCTCCCCAGGAATAGGTGAAAGAACAACCTGTAAAATCTGAAGAAATATGAATCCAAGAGGGCCAAAGGGTCCCAAAGAGAGAACAAAGCCCCTGATTGCCTCCTTTTTTTCAAGGATATTCAATAAAAACTCAATCGTCTGATACAAAAAGGGACTAAATAAAAAAGATAGAAACCCTAGAATGAAAAGGGCAATAAGAGCAATGGCGACAACATATTTCTTTTGCATTTAATAAACTAGGCCCTTTCCAGGGTGTCTCTTTGAAGAATGGTATCGCGGCGCCAATTCCAATCATCCTTTTGGGGGAAGTCCTGATTGAAATGTCCTCCTCTGCTCTCCTTCCTAAAGGAGGCGGCCTTTATTATCAACTGAGCGGTAAGGGCAATATTTCTTAGCTCCAAAAAATCTCTTGTGATGATGTAATCCCAGTAGTGTTGATTTATTTCTTCTAAAATGGGCTTAAGTCTCTGCTCAGCAAGCCTAAGCCGTTTTGAGCTTCTTACTATTCCAACATAATTCCACATGAGCCTTCTAATCACATCCCAGTTATGGGATATAAGAACTGCTTCATCCATATCCACAGCACCACCTGTATCCCATGGTGGAATAGATACCCTTTCACTGACTTCAAGTTCAGATTTTATTGAAATGGCCTTTTGAGCTGCCTGATGGGCCATAACAAGGCCCTCTAAAAGAGAATTTGATGCCAGTCTATTTGCACCATGAAATCCTGTGCAGGCCGTCTCTCCCACAGCGAAAAGGCCGCGGATATCTGTCTGGCCAAAACTATCTGTCACAACCCCACCACACATGTAATGGGCTGCTGGGACAACCGGAATGGGTTCCTTTGTTATATCAAAGCCAAAGCGGAGGCAGTTTTCATAAATATTTGGAAACCTTTTGATTATAAAATCCTTAGGTCTATGGCTTATATCGAGATAGACACATTCTTTTCCAGTACGTTTTAACTCGCTATCTATGGCCCTTGCCACCACATCTCTATTTGCAAGTTCTTTATTTACAGGGTCATATTTTTCCATGAAAGGCTTTCCTGAAGGGTCAAGAAGCCTTGCACCTTCTCCTCTTAAGGCCTCGGATATTAGAAAATTTTTTGCCCTGCTGTGGTAAAGACAAGTTGGATGAAACTGAACAAATTCGAGATTTGCAACCCTTGCTCCTGCCCTAAAGGCTATGGCTATGCCGTCTCCTGTAGCAACATCAGGATTACTCGTATAAAGATAGACCTTCCCGGCCCCGCCAGTGCAAAGAAAGGTCAATGTAGATAAAATAGCATGTATCTTTCCGGTTTTGGCATCGAGACAATAGGCCCCGAGACATCTATCTATACACTGGGAAGGACTTTTCCCGTCCTTTTTTAAGGCACTGATCTTACACGTGGTAAGGCAATCGACAACTATAACGTCCTCAAGTATTTCAATATTTTTATGTTCAAATACCCTGTCAATAAGACATCTTATAATCTCTTTTCCAGTAAAATCTCCTGAATGAAGGATTCTTCTCCTGCTATGCCCTCCTTCCCGTCCGAGATCATAAAATCCGGTAGAAGGATTTTTTGTGAAATTGACCCCGAATTTTTCCAGCTCTTTAATGCACTCAGGGGCCTTTCTAACAATTAACCTTACTATGTCTTCATGGCATAGCCCTTCTCCTGCCCTTATAGTATCGTATTCATGAAGGACAAAATCATCATTAGAATCGATAACACATGCTATTCCTCCTTGGGCAAGTCTGGTGGCAGAGTCCTCTTTGGATTTTTTGGTAACAATTATTACTGAGCCATGATCTGCAAGCTTTAGGGCCAAAATTAGGCCAGATATACCACTTCCAACAATAAGAAAGTCGGTTTGCATCAGCCTTGTTCTAATGCCTTTCTAACCTGAGAAAAGACCTTTGAAAATCTCCTTTCAAATTCTGGAAGCATCATAAGCATAATCTCCCTCATGGAGGGGTCTGCTGCCTTTGAAGCCCGAAGTCTAAAGATATGTTGCCACTCCTCCAGTGTGGCATGGACCATAATCTCGGTCTTACATGAATTTGGAAGAACTGTTCGAGCTGCCTGGGGAGATGATGTCTTTAATAGCTCAAGATAAAGGACTTCTGTCCTTTTCATGGCCTCTTCCCACAACTCATATTCCTTGGAACCTTCTTCAAAAAAACACGGCCTTATAAACTGAACCTCACCTCCAAAACGTTCTTCACCGTACCTACAGTATCTTTGGGACTCCTGAAGATAAGATGCTACCCTGTGCCGAACCAGCTCATGGGTTACTGCCCTGTTGACTGTTATATGGGCCAAAAGACAGCGGTGTTTAACGAGAAGCCCTGTATCTAGTGAGTCTATCTCAGTGGGGGAAAGCATCCTTGCTGATACCTCTTTTTTTAATGCGCCTGTTTCAATATCTTCAAAAAAAATGGGGTATTTCTTAAAAATTTCGTCTCTAATAGCAATAATTACCTGATTTTCAGGAAATCTTTTTGCAAGATCTCTAAAAGAGCGGGGGTTACCAGAAATAAGATATTTACTTTCACCAAGATTTGATGACTGGCAAAAACGCGGGATATTTTCAAAGAAAGAAAAAAATTCCTCCCTTTCCTTTGATTCCACCTCGAAAACAAAATTGGCCATCTCAATGACGGATTCATGCCCCCTTTTAATGATACCCTTTATAAAAGGGATAGCACTTTCAGGTGTGATCTTATCCTCACTCTTATAACAAACCCTTCCACAGCGCTCTATCTGTTCAAGGACCTTCCCTTCTTTAAAGTAATCATCCAGGATCTCAAAGCTTGGTGGAATTACCCTCATTTTTCCTCCTTAAAAGACATGGCCTTAACGCTTCATGACCACCAGTTTGGTAGGCGTCTTTTTTTCTCTTTCCCCGTTCCGGCAAAGTTCATCAAATGAGACAAGAGGTCTCATCTTTATACATTTTACCCCCAATTTTTTGCATGTTTTTGAAAAGTCTTCAAATTTAATAAAAGGCTTTGTAAGGATTGTAACAAATATGACCTTTATTCCATAGCGACGGATGAGCCTTTCTGCATCTTGTCCTGTGCCAATTACCTTAACGCCATGTATCTCCTGCCCTAATTTTGCCTTGTCATCATCAATAAAACCAATGGGAAGATAATCATGACCGCGTCTTTTTCTGAGCTCTCTCAAAAAAAGATCTCCACCATCTCCTGCACCGTATATCAAAACAGGTATAGAATGTTTCTTTTCAGCCTGCCTGATGAAATACTCATTGAACATTCTTAAAAGAAATCTTACCCCGCCTATGAACATAAAGGTCAGTATTGTATCAATAAAAAATACAACTCTGGAATAGCCCTCAAACCTATAAAAAAAGACCAGAGCCCCCACAATAATAGAAGAACTCAAAAGGGTTGCCTTTATGATCTTAAAGGTGTCATCGAGGCTTGCAAAGCGCCACTGCCCCCTGTAAAGGCCGAGGGCCCAGAAACAACTTATCTTAATGCCATAGACAAGGGGAAGGCTTTTGGCAATAAGGCTCCTGTTATACTCACTGATTACTCCATCAAATTTTAAAAGATAAGATGAATAATAGGCTATAGTAATAAGGACAATATCAACACAGACCTGAAGAATCTGTTTTTTGTTAAGGACAAGGCTCATTGCCGTTAAAATCTTGGATTTGTCCCTTCCCTTTTCATTGCCCCTTGGATATACATCCGAGTTTAAGTGGGTGAGAAAGACCCCAAAAAAGATAGAAATTATGGCAGTTATACTCAAAACTGCAAGCAATCCGTCCAGTGAATGCCTTGCCATATAAAGGGCTAAAAAGGAGATAAAGGCAGATGCCAACATAAGGGTCAAAACGGTCTTTTCCTCTGAAAGTCCTAGAAGAACAAGTCTGTGGGATGTGTGGTCCCTGCCGCCCTGGGCAATGGACCGGCCAGTTTGTACTCTTGTAAAAGAGACAAGGGCAGTATCAAAGATGGGAATAATAAGGACAGCCACAGGTATTGCCAACATCAAGATCATATTCATAATACTGCTTCCATGAATGCCATTGGCTCCAAGGTTTATGACCCTGTCCTTTACACTTAAAAGGGCGAGGGAACCAAGCATATAACCCAAAAAAAGGCTGCCGCAGTCTCCCATGAAAATCTTTGCCGGTTTGAAGTTATAAATAAAAAATCCCAGACAGGCACCGCTAAGAAACAAGGAAGGCAAAACAACAGGCCAGATACCAAAAAAATTTCCGTAAATAGCCAGGGAAAAAGAGGCGATCATAACTATTCCAGAAGAAAGTCCATCCATATTATCGAGGATATTTATAGCATTTGCCACACCTATTAACCAAAAGATACTCAAAAAAATCGATAACACTGGGTAACCAGGAAAATTCACCTTAAGCCCAAATCCAACTAAGGCAACTATTGTTACTAGTTGTGCCAAGAATTTTCCCTGTGGGCTGAATTCCAAGAGGTCATCCAAAAGACCAATGAGGAAGAAGGCCGTCCCACCAAGTAACAGTAGGGCATTAGTTATCTTAGGAGTCCCCAAATTCAAAATGAAGGGAATTATAAAGGCAAAGAATATGGCTATCCCGCCAAAAAGGGCTGTCGGATTCTTATGCCATCTATCTTCTCTAGGCAGGGCAACAAAACCGGATTTTTGTGAAAAATAGATTACAACCGGAGTTAATATGAGACTTAAAAGAAATGAAAAGAAAAAGCCTTGAAACTGATTGGCTATAGCCGTCATGTGGCCAATGCCCTAAAATACTCTATGGTCTTTGCAAGTATCTCATCAAGGGGTGTTTCGGGAACAAAACCAATAAGGGATTTTAATTTTTCAAGGGAAGGAACTCTCCTCATCATGTCTTCAAAATCCTTCCCATAGGCCTTTTCATAGGGAATGAAGACTATTTCTGATTTGCTTCCAACAAGCTCCTTTATTTTCTGTGCCAAATCCGCAATTGAAATTTCTTCCTGACCTCCAATATTCACAACCTCACCTGCGCCCTTATCACCCTTTGCCAAGAGATAGATGGCCTTTACCACGTCTCCCACATAGGTAAAAGTTCTTGTCTGCTTTCCATCGCCATAGACGGTAATTGGGTCATCCCTTAGGGCCTGCTGGATAAACCTTGGAACCACCATGCCATACATACCAGTCTGGCGGGGGCCAATGGTGTTAAAACAGCGGAAAATAATTGTATTAAGCTTTTTGGTCCTGTGGTAGGAAAGGGCTGTAAATTCATCTACCAATTTGCTTGCTGCGTAGCTCCAGCGCATTGTGCTCGGCGGACCATAAATTAGATTGTCGTCTTCCTTTAAGGGTGCATGGGTATGCTTTCCATATACCTCGGAGGTGGAAGCAATCAATATCTTTTTATTGTATCTATTTGAAAGCTTTAAAGCAATTTCCGTTCCGAGAATATTGGTTTCAATGGAAGAAAGGGGGTTTTCTAGGACATATTTGACTCCAACTGCCGCAGCGAGGTGAATAACACAGTCACACCAAGAAATAAGCTCTTCCATCTTTTTTGCATTCAAAATGGTATCTATAGAATAGTTAAATCTTGGATTGTCAAAAAGGTGTGAAATATTTTCTAGACTTCCTGTTGAAAGGTCATCTATTACAAAGACCTCTTCTCCGTTATCCAAAAGAAAATCACACAAATTTGAACCAATGAACCCCGCTCCCCCGGTAACAAGGATCTTCATGTAAACTCCCTCTAAAAAATCTAATCACCTAGCAGGCTAAAGGTCTCTTGATTTCCCCTTTAGACGCAGTTAACTTATTCAAATATTATAATAAGCTAATATTAAATCAACCATCTTTTCCCCGTAAAATCATTTTTTTGAAGAAATTGGGCTTATTTCTTCCTTTAACATGCAACATGCAACTCTTTTTATCACGTTTCCATTGTGATCATACGGAATATTTCCCGGATGTAATATCTTGTTCATTACACAGCCTTCTGGAATCCTCAGTGGATAAAGGTCTGCTTCTGTAATTGGCGGCCTTTTTATTAGAACCCCGTTTCTGATTTCATAAGAATGTACTGGATAATCTTCACAAAGGGGACATGTATATACCCGTCCGTTTGGAAAGACAAAAAAATTTTCAGCAACCACTCCTGCACATTCAAAGACTTCTTCTGGCTCCAGATAAACCTTTGGATAGTGGCAGATAAGACCAAGGGCAGCTGCCTCCTTGGCTACTTGAGGTACAACATTATTCCAGAGTTCCCATGGAATTTGCAAAGATGCCTCTCCTTTCTTTGCTGGCTTACCCCTTATTCCAATAACCTGTATGAAAAACCTGGTCACACCCAGCTCTTTTAAAAGCAGAGGCATGTTGGTAAGGTCTTCAATGTTAATTCTACTAGTGGTAAAGATGCTACTTATGGAAAAACCAAGCTCCTTGGCCCTCTTAATTCCTTTAACGCATGTTTCGAAGCTACCTTTCCCTCTAATGGGATCATTAATCTCTGGCCTTGAACCATCAAGACTAAAACTTATATAGTCTAGGTTATCAGGACTAACCTTTTTTAAGAAGTCATTGAAAAGATAGCCGTTGGTATCTACTGTTATTGAACCATAACCAAGGCTTTTTGCCTCCATTATAGCCTCAGGCAATGCCGGATTAAGAGTTGGCTCACCTCCTAAAAAGACAACATTTGTATCCTCAACTCCTTTAATGGCCTTTGATCCCTCAGATATGGAAAAAAGTCTTAACCATCTCTTTATTGTTTCAATTCCTAGGGTCTTTTTCCCATGCTGATCCCTATTTATATAACAATGCCTACAACTTAAATTACAAGAAGTCAGTATGTGAAAAAAAAGATTGCGGCTTTGAGGTTTAAATTCTACTGTCCTTTTTATTGTTTTCATAAGATTCAATTAATCCTGAGAAAGGGTATATCTTGCAAGAAGTGTATCTTTTAAATACTCGTTTGAAGGGCTTTTAAAAAATTTCTTAAAAAGGGACAGGGCATTTTTTCTTAAAACTCCTTTTATGATCTCAATATTGGCAGTTTCATACAGTTCAGCTAGACCTTTTTGAGAATCCCTTTTTAAGAAAATATTAGCTGCCCCACCCATAATATCTTCATAGGAAAAGACAATTTCTTTTATTCCACTAATAACCAGAGCCCCTATACACATAAGACAGGGCTCAAGGGTGGTATAACATACCACGTATTTACCTGGTTTTCCCCTTTTAACCCAGTCTCTAAGGGCAACGATCTCTGCATGATCAAGCTCATTTTGAAACTTCCCATTACTATTTTCTCTTTTACCAACCCCAACCACTTCGTCTCTAGATACAAGTATGCAACCAACAGGGAACTCCCCCATCTCTAGGGCCTCTTTTCCAATGGAAATTGCCTTACTCATCCAGTATTCGTGTCTCTTTTTGTCTTTCATTCGTTTGATAAGTGTCTTGCAAGCCAGTGTTTTATATACTCTTCCAGGATAAAGGCCGCTTCTGTCTCTTTTTCCATGGCCCGTTGAACCATTTTAATCTTTTCTTCAGTTATTTGAGAATAAAGACGCTTACACATAAAATTCACACAAATTACATGTCTTGCTTTTAGAAGACAGCCTCTTTCACCCAAAAAAAAACAGCCTGTTGGATCAAAAGGGCTATCAGGAAGATCAATATTCAAAAAAAGATTTATCAAAAGCTCGATACAATCAAACTTATTTTCAATCCCGGCCCCACAACAGCTTCCTCCATCCACTGTTGCACAAAGGGTGCACTCCTTCACAACTCCTGACTCCTTCATGGCAATCCATGTGTTATCTATCCTTTTTTTATAATCTTCCAAAAGCCCTTTAAAGGTCAAATCGTTCCCTAGTTCCTTTCCTATCTTTTTATACAACAATCTTGCCCATCTTAGCTTCTCTTCAATCGGATGATCTTGACCCAATGGAATTAAAAAAAAGTTCAATTTTCCCATATTAAAATCTTCTTGAGGATTGCCATGTCTTAAATCAAAGAATATCATATTCCAGCCCCAAAGGGAAACAGAGCAAACAAAACTTTTTGTCTCTAGGAAAAGGGTTATGGAAGAAAAAGGCAAAACAAAATCTCTTTATGCACAGGCTGGTGTTGATATTGACAAGGCAAATAAGATAGTTGAAGAAATAAAGGAGACAGTAACCTCCACCTATACCAAAGGAGTCATTACTGAGATAGGAGGTTTTGCAGGGCTTTTTGCCCTTGATAAGGAAAAATTCAAAGAACCGGTCCTTGTTTCTTCAACCGACGGAGTTGGCACAAAGCTAAAGATTGCCTTCATGATGGATATGCACAAAACAGTTGGCATTGACCTTGTGGCCATGTGTGTAAACGACATTGCTGTAACCGGTGCTACTCCCCTTTTCTTTTTAGACTATTTTGCCACAGGAAAGCTTAAAGAAGGGGTCACAAAGGATGTGATTTCAGGTATTGCCCAGGGCTGCAAGCAAGCAGGCTGTGCCCTTATTGGAGGAGAGACTGCAGAGATGCCTGGCATGTATCCTGAGGGAGAATATGACCTTGCTGGCTTTTCGGTTGGAGTAGTGGAAAGAGAAGAAATCATTGACGGCTCTGATATTTCCGTTGACCATGACCTTATTGGTATCTCCTCTTCAGGTCTTCACAGTAATGGCTATTCCCTTGTAAGAAAGATATTTTTTAAGGACTTGGGGTTAGGAATAGGAGATAAGATTGAAGAATTGTCATCAAAAACAGTTGGGGAACTCTTGATTGAACCTACAAAGATTTATGTACCTATCATATTGAATCTCTTAAAAAGATTTAAGATACACGGAATTGTTCATATTACAGGTGGAGGCTTTCAGGATAATATCCCGAGAATCCTACCAGAAAAATGTAAGGCCGTAATTGATAAAGATGCATGGAAACCCCTTTCAATTTTTAAGTTTATCAAAGATAAGGGGAATGTGCCTGAAGAAGAAATGCTCAGAACCTTTAACTGTGGCATAGGTTTAATTCTTATCGTTCCACCAACTGAAACAAAAGAGATGCTTATACAGCTTGAGGCCCTTGGCGAAAAGGCTTATGTAATTGGGAAAATAGAAGAAAGAGACACAAATGAACCCTCTGTAATCTTTAAAGGAGGCCCGCTTTTTTGATTATTGTAAGCGCTTGCCTTCTTGGCCTTTCTACAAGGTATGATGGAAAAAGTAAAACAAATCCTGACTTTTTAAAAAGGCTATTAAATAGTGCAAAAATTGGACATGTAATCCCTGTCTGCCCTGAACAACTAGGGGGGCTTCCAACACCAAGACCTCCTTGTAAAATCTTTGGAGGAGATGGCTTTGATGTCCTTTGTGGTAAGGCAAGGGTCATTGAGGTGGAAACAGGACGGGATGTCACAGGAAATTTTTTAAGAGGCACAATAGAGGTAAATAAAATTTTAGATGTTTTTCTAATAGAAAGGGCCTATTTAAAGTCAAAAAGTCCTTCTTGTGGATATCTTGGTCAAACAGGTGTTACTGCTGCTTCACTCATATTAAAGGGCGTTGAAATTATTGAGGTTGATTAGACCTTGACCTTTGCCATAACCCTTTCTTTAAGGTCTTTTCCAACCTTAAAAAAAGGAAGCTTTTTAGGTTTAACTTCGATCTTTTCCCCAGTCTTAGGATTTCGGCCAACATAGGACTTATACTCCCTAATTGAAAAGGAACCAAACCCCCTTATTTCGATTCCTTCGCCGCGTATCAGGGCATCTGTCATATCATCAAAGATGGAATTTACAATAAACTCTGCAAGTTGTTTATGAACCCCTAGCCGTTCTGAAACCTTTTCTATCAAATCTGACTTATTCACTGTGCCCTCCCCATTGGCAAGCCATTGATTTTTATAATATTCACCTGGAGATATTGCCATTAAATACAGTTATGTTTATATCTGTCAAGAACAAACTTTAAAGGATTCCGTTTATGGTTTTTAAGATATTTAAAAAAGGGGAAGACCCAAAAAAGAAGGAACAAGGTGTCTTTTCACGCCTAAAGGAAAGGATATCTAAATCTAAGGAGGGATTCATCCGTCAGATGGATGATCTTCTCCTTGGGAAGAGAGAAATTGACCCTGAAGTTCTTGAAGAAATTGAAGAAATCCTTGTCATGGCCGATATGGGCATCTCAACAGTACAAAAGGTCATGGAAGGGCTTCAAAGAGAAATTGATAGGGGAGACATCGGGGACACCGAAGCACTTAGGAATCACCTTAAGGGAAAAATCAAGGAAATCTTTCTTGAGTCCCAGAATAAAAGAACAAAAGAAAGAGGGCATAGGCCCCATGTCATCATGGTTGTTGGAGTAAATGGGGTCGGCAAGACTACAACCATTGCCAAGTTAGCATATCGACTAAAAAATCAAGGCAAAAAGGTCCTTTTGGTGGCAGCAGATACATTTAGGGCAGCAGCGGTAGAACAGCTAGAGGCATGGGGTGAAAAAATTGGAGTTCCTGTAATAAGTCAAAAGGCAGGGTCTGACCCTTCTGCAGTTGCCTTTGACGGAATGGAGGCAGCAAAGGCCAAGGATGTTGATGTTGTTATAGTTGATACAGCAGGAAGGCTGCATACACAGGTCAATTTAATGAAAGAGCTTCAAAAGATAAAACGCGTTATGGGGAAGAGGATCGAAGGGGCACCCCATGAGATTCTCTTGGTCCTTGACGCCACTACAGGTCAAAATGCCCTCAGCCAGGCAAAAACCTTTTTGGAGGCCACAGAAGTTACAGGCATCTGTCTAACAAAACTTGATGGGACGGCCAAGGGTGGAATTGTGGCAAGCATTGCTCATGAGCTAAACATTCCAATCGAATATATTGGAATTGGAGAAAAGATGGAGGACCTCAGGCCCTTTGAGCCAAATGAATTTGTAGAAGCACTTTTTGAAGATTAAATTTACTTGCAAAAGCAACCTTGTTTTACTAAAAGATCATTTTCGATACAGACTTTCTACAATTTAAGGTAAATTAGGAGAGGAGTTACCCCAATGCCAAAGTCACTCAGGTGGAAATTTCTTTTTCTGGCCTTTTTGATAGTCTTTACCACGGTCTTATTAATTCCGTCTTTTTATCCCAATACACCTGACTGGTTTAAAAAATATGTTTACCAGGAAGGCCTGAAGCTTGGGCTTGACCTTCAGGGTGGAATGCACCTTATCCTCAAAGTAGATGTCGATCAGGCAGTTCGAAATGCAGCCCAACTTGCAGCCCAGGATCTTAAGGATGCACTTAAGAGGCAGGGCATAACCATAGTTCGGAGGAAAAGCCAAAACCCTGATGAAATCCTTATTGCTGTCCCCAATAAAAGCGCCCTTGAAAACATAAAAAAGGTAATAGAAGAAGATTTTCCGAATCTTACAATAAAAAAGATCGATGAAGAAAAGAAGTTTCCCACCATTACCCTTGCCCTTTCAAAAAATGAAGAACAGTTCATAAGGGATCATGCAGTTGAGCAATCCCTTGAAATCATAAGAAACAGGATCGACCAGTTTGGTGTCACAGAACCTGTGATAGTAAGGCAGGGAGAGGATGAAATTGTTGTCCAACTCCCTGGAATAAAGGACCCCAAAAGGGCAATAAAGCTCATTGGCCAGACGGCCCAGCTTGAATTTAAACTTGTGGATGATGAAGCAAATATTGATCTAGGAAGCCTTATAAGAAAGGCCATCTCTGATGGGAGGCTTCCTGCCCGTTACAATGTAAAACAACTAAATGCGGTACTTAAGGGGCAGATACCTCCTGGAGACAGGATCTATTTTCTAAAAGAGGTGGATTCAAGAACTGGAACTGTAAGGAATATCCCTATCCTTTTAAAGGATAAGACCCTTATGACAGGTGATGCAGTAAAGACCGCCCATGTCCGGATTGGCGGCACCTACAATGAACCCTATGTGGCCCTTGACCTTACAGACAGGGGGGCAAGGATATTTGAAAAGATCACAGGGGAAAATGTGGGAAAAAGGCTTGCAATAGTCCTTGATGGTGTTGTCCGGTCTGCACCTGTAATCCGTGAAAAGATAGGTGGGGGTCATGCCCAGATATCCGGCTCCTTTACCCATGAAGAGGCGGCAGATCTTGCCATTGTCTTAAGGGCTGGAGCCCTTCCTGCACCCGTTAAGATCATCCAAAATGTTACAGTGGGACCTTCCCTTGGAAGGGATTCCATACAAAAGGGACTTATTTCTGGAGTTGCAGGGGCCATCTTTGTAGTCATATTCATGATCATCTATTACAGACTCTCTGGCTTTATTGCAGATGTGGCTGTTATGCTGAATCTCCTTTTCCTCATGGCAGTCCTTGCCCTTTTCCAGGCCACATTAACCCTTCCTGGTATTGCAGGTATCATCCTCACAATAGGTATGGGAGTTGACTCCAATGTCCTCATATTTGAAAGGATGAGGGAGGAAAAGGCCTTAGGGAAACCCCTTAAGGCCTTTATTGACGGTGGTTACGACAAGGCCTTTTGGACTATTGTTGATGCCCACGTTACCACCCTAATAACCGCGCTGGCTCTCTTTCTCTTTGGGACAGGTCCCATTAAGGGTTTTGCCGTAACCCTTTCCGCCGGTATCATCATTAACCTTTTTACAGCCATCTATGCCACACGCTGGGTCTATGAATGGCTGATTTACAAAAATTCCATAAAGGATCTTTCCTTTCTCCAAATCGTTGGGAAGACAAATATAGACTTTATTGGGAAAAGAAATATATCCCTTGCAATTTCAGCAATCCTGGTTGCCACAGGGATATTTGCATTTATTCAGATAAATCGTGGAGCAGCCAACCTAGGAGTAGATTTTGCCGGTGGAACCATGGTCCAATACAAGGCTGACAAGCCCTTTGGCCTTGAAAAGATAAGAAAGGTACTTTCAGATGCAGGTATTAAGGGATATACACTCCAGGAAGTTCCCAAGGAACACATTCTCATTGTAAGGGTCAAAAAATCTGTAAAGACGGTTGGAGACATCGAGGCCAAAATCACAGAGGCATTAAAGGCCATCTCTGATATAAATTTTACCGTTGAAAGCAAGACCGAAATTGGCTCAACTGTAAGCAAAGAGCTTAGAAGAAAGGCCATCATTGCAATCCTGATATCCCTTGCAGGCATAATTGGCTACCTTGCCTTTAGATTCAACTTGAGCTTTGGAGTTGCTGCTGCCATTGCAACCTTCCATGATGTTTTGGCTGTCCTTGGCACCTTTTATGTGTTAAACAAGGAAATAAACCTTTTGATTGTAACTGCCCTTTTGACCCTTGCCGGTTATTCCTTGACTGATACAGTTGTTGTATTTGACAGGATAAGAGAGAATCTAAAGCGCTATCATAAAAAGTCCTTTGCAGAGATTATCAATCGAAGTGTAAATGAGATGTTGAGCCGTACCATAATTACTTCCATAACAACCTTGATAGTTGTTATGGCCCTGTTTTTCTTTGGTGGTGTTGTGATACATGATTTTGCCTTTGCCCTTATGCTTGGAATAATTGTTGGTACATATTCTTCTGTCTTTGTTGCAAGTCCTATCGTTTATATTTGGCACAAGGGTAAGGCCCCAAAATAGCTAAAGCCTTTTCATAGGCACATTTCATATTCTGCTATGAAAACATGGAACATATTGAAATAAAGGGTGGACACAGGCTTTCAGGAACAGTCAGAATTAGTGGAGCCAAAAATGCTGCCCTTCCCATTTTGGCTGCAACCCTTCTCGCACCAGGAAAGTTCCAGCTACATGAGGTCCCTCAATTAGAGGATGTAAAGATATTCTTAAGGCTTTTACAAGAACTGGGTGTAAAATGGGAAAGGACCTCGGACCACTCCCTTGAAATTGATTCCTCAGGCCTTAAGAGTTTTGAAGCCCCATATGACCTTGTAAGACTCATGAGGGCCTCTATCTTAGTCCTTGGCCCTTTGGTGGCAAGACTTGGAAGGGCAAGGGTTGCCCTTCCAGGAGGATGTGCCATTGGAGCCCGCCCCATTGACCTTCATCTCAAAGGCCTTGAGCTTATGGGAGCAAAACTAAAAATTAAAGAAGGATTTGTAGAAGCAAAGGCCAAAAGGCTAAATGGTGCAACTATTTATTTTGACATAACCTCTGTAACAGGGACAGAAAATCTAATGATGGCCGCCTCCCTTGCCAAGGGGAAAACCGTCCTTGAAAATGCTGCCAGGGAGCCAGAGGTCGTTGCCCTTGGAGAGCTTCTTTTGCAAATGGGCGCAAAAATAAAAGGGCTAGGAACTGACACAATAACAATCGAAGGCTCAAAAGAACTTAAGGCAGTGGATTGGACCATAATACCTGATCGAATAGAGGCTGGAACCTTTTTAATGGCTGTTGGAGCAGCTGGAGGAAAACTTATTATCGAAAATTGCATACCATCTCACCTTGACGCAGTGCTTGAAAAGCTAAAAAATGCCGGTCTAAAAATAGATATTATTGACAAGGACAAAATTGGGGTGCAGCGGCGGGGCAAACTAAAGAGCATTGACATAAAGACCCAGCCCTATCCAGGGTTTCCAACGGATCTTCAGGCTCAGATAATGGTTCTTATGTCAATAGCAAGTGGACTTAGTGTCATAACCGAGACCATATTTGAAAATAGATTCATGCATGTTGCTGAACTTAGACGCCTTGGGGCAGATATCAAGGTTGAAGGCAGAAATGCAATTGTAAGAGGTGTCTCAGAGCTGACAGGAGCCCCTGTTATGGCAACGGATCTTAGGGCAAGCGCAAGCCTTATCCTTGCAGGTCTTAGTGCAAAGGGAACTACAATAATTCAGGGTCTGAATCATCTTGACAGGGGATACGAACGAATAGATAAAAAGCTTTCAGCAGTTGGAGCAAGGATAAAACGTTTAAAAAATGGCAAAGAAATCACTTAAATGGTCAAATGAATAGACCAGTTTTAAAAGATTCTTTCGGAAGAGCCATTACCTATCTCCGTCTTTCTATCACCGATAGATGTAATCTGAGATGTTTCTATTGTATGCCCCAGGCCCAGTTTAACTGGATGCCTCCTGAACATATACTGAGATTTGAAGAAATCATTCAAATTGTAAGGGTATTGGCTCGCATTGGCATAAAAAAAGTGCGCCTTACAGGTGGTGAACCCCTGGTGAGGAAGGATGCCTTAAATCTTATAAAAAGTGTTTCCAGCCTTGAAGGCATCAAGAAGATATGCCTTACAACAAATGGAATACTTTTGGCAGAAATGGCTAAAGACCTCTTTGAGACCGGCCTTCGCCACATAAATATCAGTCTGGATACCCTCAAACCTGAAAGATTTGAGACAATCACAGGGAGGGATTTTTTCAAAAGGGTATGGCATGGAATTGAAAATTGCTTGAATCTAGGCTTTGACCCCATAAAGATCAATTTTGTCATGATGAAAGGAAAAAATGACGATGAGATTACAGAATTTGCAAGACTTTCCCAAAAATACCCTTTGGAGGTCCGATTTATAGAGTTTATGCCAATCGGTGAAATGTCAAAGTGGAAAAAGGACCTTTTTATTTCTTCAGATGAGGCTAAGGCCCTTATCGAAAAAGAAGTGGACAGGTTAACTCCACTTGAAAGAAAAATCGGGGCCGGCCCTGCCGACCTCTATTCATTTAATAATTCACCTGGTAAAATAGGTTTTATCAGCCCTCTCAGTCATAAGTTTTGTTCTAGTTGTAATAGGATAAGAATCAGGGCTGATGGAAGACTAAGGCTTTGTCTATTTTCAGATCAAGAAATCGACCTTTTGAGCCTCATCAGAAGGGGCATAAGTGACCAGGAGCTGACTGAATTTTTTATTGATGTAATTAACAAAAAGCCTGCAAAATATCTTGAGAATAGCCTGCATATTCCCAGTTGTAAAAGACAGATGTCAACAATTGGCGGATAAAAACAACAGGAGGAACGTATGATAATTCTGGAAGATCTCCTTTATACAGAGGAACATATTTGGGTTAAACCTGATAGCGACCAGGAAAAGGCAATTATAGGTATCACAGACTATGGCCAGGAGAGGATTGGTGCAATTACATCCATTGACCTTCCCAGCCCTGGAGATGAATTTGTAGAGGCCGACTCCTTTGCCACGATTGAAAACAGTGTTGGGGAGGTTACTGAGCTCCTTTGTCCAATATCAGGAAGGGTCTTGACTGTAAATGAGATGCTGATGGATACACCAGAGGCAATAAATGATGACCCCTATGATGACGGCTGGATCATGGTTATGGAAATTGCCCAGCCAGAAGAGCTCGATGACCTTATGTCACCAGAAGATTATGAAAAATACGTGGAAGAGCTCAAAATAAAGGATGAAGAAATGCTTCAAGAGGAAGACGAAGATGTTCTGGAGGTTGAAGAATAATGGCAAAGGTGGCCTTTTTATTCCCAGGGCAAGGCTCTCAATATGTTGGTATGGGGCAAAAACTCCTGGAAGAAGATCCAAGTGCAAATTCTATCTTTGAAGAGGCCGAAAGGATTACCAGCATCCCTATAAAATCTCTTTGTCTAAATGGACCCATGGAAGAACTTACAAGGACCGTAAACCTCCAACCCTCACTTACAACACTTGAAATTGCTCTTTCAAATTCTTTGATGGAAAGGGGAATCAAGCCGGATGCAGTAGCAGGCCACAGTCTTGGCGAATATCCAGCCCTTTGGACATCTGGTGTGCTTAACATTTCGGCATGCCTTCACCTTGTGAAAGAAAGGGGAAGGCTTATGGACATGGCATCTGAAAAAAATCCAGGTGCCATGGCTGCCATAATAGGAATGGAAGCAAAGGATTTAAGATCTTTAATAGATGAAATTTCTGAATCTGGGGAAAAAGGCGTTCTAAGCCTTGCAAATCACAACTCAAGGGAGCAGATTGTTGCAACCGGTGAAAGGGCACTCATAAATGGCCTTTGCAAAAGGGTGAAAGAGATGGGGAAAAGGGCCATTCCCCTAAAAGTTTCCGGGGCATACCACAGTCCGCTTATGAAGGAAGCTTCAAAGGCCTTTGAAAAGATTTTACAAAATATCACCTTTAATTCACCTAAATTTGCCTTTTACTCCAATGTGACAGCAGCACCAGAAAAGGACCCGGAGAAGCTCAAAAAACTTATGGCAGAACAAATCTGTTCTCCAGTCCTCTGGTATGACATCATTAACAACATGGTGTTAGAAGGTATTGATACCTTTATTGAAGTTGGCCCCAAAAGGGTTCTAGCCAACCTTGTGAAAAAGTGTATTGATCCTCAAGGGGTAAAGATTTTCAATTTTGAATCTCCAGATGACATAGATGAAATCCAAACTGCAATAAGGAGTTAAGCTGTATGTTTTTCTTTGGAAAAAGGCCTAGGCTTAATATAAAATGTAAAATCTGTGGAGATGAACTTGAGCTTTGCAGACGGTGAAGAATTGTGGCCTTGAGGTGCCAAGGCTGTGGAAAACTCTTCTCCATAAGGGATTATGCAGATGAAATGACTGATGAATTAGCTGAACTTTTGGCCTTTACACGGGTTGATAGGATCTAATGAACAAGTCTATGGACAGGAACAATGTCAACATCCCTTTTTATATGAGGAAGTTTCTCGTATAAAACGTCAAAGGTATTCTTTAAAGGGTGTCCAATTGCGATAACTTCGCCTTTTTTCTTGGACAAGATCATAAGCCTTTTAATTTGTTGGTATATTTTTTTCTTAGAAAAACTATGATCCAAAAAAACCGTCCTTTGGGCACACGGTAGGCCCATTTTCTTAGCAACTGCGTAAGCAACGGTATCCTTTGTGGTGCGACTGTCCACAAAAAAAAGCCCCTCTTCCTTTAAGAAGGCAAGTACTATTTCCATCTTTTCCTTATCTTTTGTAAATGCCGAACCCATGTGATTATTGACACCTTTAGCATATGGAACGGCCAAAAGATCCTTCTTTATAGTAGAAATTATCTCATCAAATCCCATATCCAGAGTCAAAACCCCAGGTCCAGGGTTAAGTCCTTTATTTTCAGGCTCCATTGGTAAATGAACTAGGACGTCGTGTCCTTTTCTTGACGCCTCCTTTGCAAGAAGCTTTGTAAAAGGGGCAAAGGGCAAAAATGCAACGGATATGTTCGGGTCAAGCTCTAAAAATCGCCTGTCCATTGAAAGATCATAGCCCATGTCATCAATAATGATTGCCACCTTTGGCCTTTGAACTGTCTTTTTTTTCTTAAACTGTGGCGGGGTTTCAGGGGCCTTTGAAAATTCTTCAAGGGGTGGACGATCTGGCTTAATCCCCTTTGGATAAGGAAGTAAATACAAAAGTGCAAGGGGCAGGGCTACAATGGCAAGAAGAATAATCCTTAAGGCAAGGCCTGCAAATCTTCTGGAACCTTGGCTCTTCTTAGCCTTCCGGCCTTGCCTCTTCTTTGCCACGCCCTTAAATGAGGAAAAAGAATATCAATTAATTTTTAACCTTCATTTTCTCAAAAATGGAAAAGGCCTTTAAAATTCTAAGGGCTTCCCTTAGTTGATTGTCTTTTTTAAGAAGCTTTTCAACATCCTTTGAAGCCTTAGACTTGTTCTGTCCATTACCCTCTTTATTCTTTTGCTTGCCCTCGCCGTCACCCTTTAAATGGCCTTCAAGGTCCTTTTCTTTTAGGAAATGAAAAACATCCTCTTCAGTCTTCTGCTTTTTCTCTGGAATGATGAAGGGTACAATTATATCTGGGGTTATGCCCTTTGCCTGGATGGACCTTCCACTTGGAGTATAATAACGAGCTGTGGTAAGCCTTATGGCTGCACCACCTTCAAGGGGAATTATTGTCTGAACAGACCCTTTTCCAAAGGTCTGGGTCCCCACAATTATTGCCCTTTTATTATCCTGTAATGCCCCTGCAACAATCTCCGAAGCACTAGCACTACCTCCATTTACAAGCACAACAATTGGGTAATCATGATGATCAATATTGGGTTTAGCTGTAAACCTCATCCTTTGATCAATAAGCCTTCCATCAGTATATACTATGAGACCTGACTCCAAAAATTCGTCACTCACCTTAACTGCCTGATCCAAAAGCCCACCAGGATTGTTTCTCAAATCAAGAACAAGACCCTTAAGCCCCTTTTTATCTTCAAGCTTTTTTAGAGCCTTTCTAAGTTCATCACCTGTTTTGGCCTGGAAATTTGAAATACGGACATATCCATAACCGTCTTCAAGAATCTTTGAACGGACACTTCTAATAGGAATGACGTCTCTTGTAATGGTTATGTCCTTAAGTTTATTCCAGCCCTGCCTGTAGATGGATATTGTAACCTTGGTCCCCTTTGGACCTCTTAAAAGCTTAACAGCCTGGATCAAGGTCATATTTTTAGTGCTCTTGCCATTTATCTTTAATATCTTATCATTGGCCTGAATTCCGGCTCTGAAGGCTGGCGTACCTTCAATGGGTGAAACTACGGTTAAGACACCATCCTTTATGGTTATCTCAATTCCAATACCAGTAAACTTACCCTTTGTCTCTACCTGTAATTCTTTAAAATCCTCTGGTTTCATAAAGGCAGAATGAGGGTCCAGGGAACTTAACATGCCTTGAATGGCACCATATATCAACTTTTTTGCGGTGACTGGTTCTACATAATTTCTTTCTACCAAATCAAGGACCTGGGAAAAGAGCTTTAGCTGATGATAGGTTGAATCGTCTTCTTCATTGGCTATAGCAATACCGAAGGGTTTAATTTCAATATTTATGAAAACAAAAGCTGCTACAAAAAAAATTGCCAGAAGATATAAAATAGACTGCTTTCTAGTAAGTTTCATCTTTGTACCTCTTTTTGGAATTGCAAACCAGCACCCCAGATGGGAAGCTACATATATTTAATCTATCTATACACTATTTCAATACCTCTTAGGTCAAACCATGATATTGTCTTAAGCTGACGACCATCTTTTCTTATTTCAATATAAACCCCCTCATTTACCCAAGGGCCTCCTCCTGAAAGGCCTATTACCTCGCCTTCAGCAATATCTTCTCCAACATTTTTTGTAAAATTTTGCCCTTGGGCAATTAAACTCATATAACCAGAACCGTGATCTACAATAAAAACCTTACCATAGCCTGGAAGTGAATCGTTATAAACCACCTTGCCATCGAAGATGGCCCTTATTTGGCTCCCCCAAGGAGATTCAACCACCAATCCTCTAAAGGCATTCTTATTTTTAAACAAAATGACTTTCCCTTGAACTGGTAGATTCAAACGGCCCTTTTGGGCTGAAAATGAAAACTGGTCTTCCTTACTTTGTTGTTTTACTGCTGCAACTTCTGCTTGAGCCTTTAAAGTCAGCTCGTCAATTACCCTTTTAAGCCTTCTTTTTGCCTTCATAAGCTGGGCAATCATCCGTTGATAACGCCTTTTTTGCCCTTTAAGACTCTCAAGATATTTTCTTTTCTCTTGCTTTCTCTCTTCTAAAAGATGGGCCTCCTTTTCAAGCCTTTTGGTCATGGCCTTTAAAAAAATTTGTCTCTCTCTAAGCTCTTTTTCTTTTTTTGATAGTACCCTAAGAGCTCTAACATACTCTTTCCTTTTTTTAGAATCCTCATCTAAAATAAGCTTCAAATATTGCCTTCTTGCCAAAAGACCTGGCAACGACTCAGACTCAAAAAGGATATTAAGAAAACCAATCTCACCAAGCTGTCTGTATGCATTCAACCTCATTTCAATAAAGTGTTTAAGGGATGAAACCTCCTTTTTAATTTGAGAAAGCTCTTTTTTTGTCTCTTCAAGTGAAAGTTCTGCTTCGGTCCACTCCCTTTTGGCCTTGTCAAGGCTTTCCCACTGTAAGGCTATCTTTTTATCAAGTTTTTCAAGCTCTGCGAGCACATCCTCTTCTAGCCTTTCCACCTTTCTTTTTTTTCTAACCTTTGCCTTTAAGGAACTTTCTAGTTGCTCCATCTTTTTCTGATGGATCTCTAATTCTTGGTTAATAATATTGGTTTGGGGAAAAGATGGACAGGAAAATAAAAAAATAAGAGACAAGAATATGAAAATAGACACCCTTTTCATTAGAGTTTCAAAAACCTCCTGAGGGCCATTGCAGTTCCAAGCATGCAAAAAAGGCCGCTTACAACCACTATTGATATGATGTTTTCTGCTGGCAAAAATTGTAAATGAAGACTTTCCCAAAAACTGCTGTTCCCAAAGGCCCTTATCAGATAACTATATGCCAAAAAGGCAAGGGCCACAGCAGCTCCAGAACCCAAAAGCCCTTGTAATAGAGAAGCCACTAAATAAGGCCCCATAATGAAACCATTTGTTGCTCCAACAAGTCTCATAATTTCAATTTCATCCTGTCTTGCATATACGGTCAATTTGATAGTATTTGACACCACAAAAGCAGCCGTAACTAAAAGTAAGGCCGCACAAAAAATAAGGGCAGTCCGAACCATCTTTGAGAAATTCTCAAGCCTATCTACCCACTCCTTCCCATATTGAACCTTGTCAACCTCATTCCATTTAGAAATCTCTTTTGCTATTTCTTTGACCCTGTTGGGGTTATAAAGGGCCTTATCTATCTGAATCTCAAAGGCAGGAGGCAAAAATGTTGGGTCAACCCCTGCAAGTATCTCCCTTTCATTGGAAAAATATCTCTCCAGTCTTTTGAAAGCATCCTCAGAGGATACAAACTTAACCTCTTTTATACCCTTAATACTAACAATCTTCTGATAAAGAACTGGGACTTTTTCCTGCGAAACATCTTTTTTAAGATATACAATTATGGCCAGCTCTTTTCCAAAGTGGTCTGCTATCCTCTGAAGGTTAATAGAAAACAGATTAAAAAAAACAAAGATCAGACAAGTCAACACCACCACCAAGGTGGTCATCAAATGGGTGACTAAATTTTGCCTAATATCACGAAAGGCCCGTTTTAATATTATTCCAAAAGGCATAATTAATCTTCCTTTATCTTTCCCTTTTCTAAAAGGATTACCCTTCTATGAGTGTTTCTGAAAAGAGTTTCGTCATGGGTGGCAAAGACAATTGTTGCCCCTCTGGCGTTGAGTTCATCCATAAGAGCCACTACTTCCCTTGTCCTTTTTCTGTCCAGATTCCCGGTTGGCTCGTCAGCCAAAATAATTGGAGGACGATTAACAACAGCCCTTGCAATGGCCACCCTTTGCTGCTCCCCACCTGAAAGCTGAATAACTTTGCGATAAAGCTTATCTCCTAGACCTACTCCCTCAATCACCTGTTTTACCCTTTTTGTCAATTGCTCTCGTTTAAAACCTAAGACTTCTAATGAAAGGGCTACGTTTTCAAAAACACTTCTATTGTAAAGAAGCTTAAAGTCCTGAAAAATCACCCCGACTTTCCTCCGCAACTGGGGGATCTGGGACCTTGATAGGCCTGAAAGATCAAGACCTTCAATATTTATTGATCCAGCAGTAGGTCTTTCTGCCAGATATAGGAGCTTTAAGAGCGTGCTTTTACCAGCCCCACTTGGACCGGTCAAAAAGACAAACTCTCCCTTAGAAATTTTTAGATCCACTTCATCAAGTGCTAAAATGTCCCTTGCATATCTTTTAGATACTTTCTTGAGTTCTATAATTGGCTGTTCTGTACCTATCATTGCTTCCTCATCTTTTGTGCAACTTTATCCGATAAAAGATAATGACATAAAATTGATAAAAAATCATGGACGTTTTATGCAAAATTGGCACCAATAAAGGAGGCATTTTTGAATAGATGGCCAAAATAGATGCATTCTTTAAACTTTTACATGAAAAGGGCGGGTCGGACCTTCATATGGTTGCTGGTTCCCCACCAGTAATAAGAATCAGAGGGGATATCCAGCGGGTAAAATACAAGGTCCTAGATAATGACGAATTAAAGTCCATGCTCTATGAAATAGCCCCTGAAGATAAAATAAAACAGTTTGAGGAAACAGGAGATGTTGACTTTGGCTATGAGGTCCCTGGACTTGCACGTTATCGTGCCAATTACTTCATGCAAAAAAATGGAGTTGGTGCAGTCTTTAGGGAAATTCCCAGCAAGATCCTCTCTGCTGAACAGCTTGGACTTCCAGAGGTAATGACCAAGCTTGCCATGCTCCCAAGAGGACTTGTTTTAGTAACAGGGCCTACAGGAAGTGGTAAGTCCACAACCCTTGCGGCCATTTTGGATCATGCCAATAGAAACAGGAAGGACCACATCATCACCATTGAGGATCCCATTGAATTTGTCCATGAACATAAAGGATGTCTTGTCAATCACAGGGAGGTCGGTACCCATACAAAATCATTCAGCGCAGCACTTAGAGGGGCCCTTCGTGAAGACCCTGATATTATACTTGTTGGTGAAATGAGGGACCTTGAAACTATTTCCCTTGCCATTGAAGCAGCCATGACCGGTCATCTTGTCATGGGGACCCTACATACAATTAGTGCCCACAAAACCGTTGATAGAATTATAGAGATATTTCCTACCCATCAACAGCCGCAGGTTCGAGCAACACTGGCCGATGCCATTAGGGCCGTCATTTCACAAACCATGTTTAAAAGAATTGACATTCCAGGAAGGTGTGTGGCCTTTGAAATCATGATTGCTACCCCTGCAGTAAGAAATCTCATAAGGGAAGGCAAGACCTTTCAAATACCTTCAATTATGCAGACTGGGAAAAAATATGGGATGCAGACCCTTGATGACGCCATAATGGAACTTTTGCAAAAGGGCTGGATTGATCCAGATGAGGCCTACGCCAAATGTAATGAAAAGGCGAAATTCAAACCCTTTGCCAGAAGTGCACCAGCAGACTTTACAGAGGTAGCTTAGCCATGAGACGAGCCGAGCTAAATGAAATCATCCAGGAGATGCTTACATCTCATCCTAGAATTTCAGACCTAAATTTCACAGTAGGACGTCCCTGCCAAGTTGCTGCCGACGGCAAACTTCATCTTTCAGGTCCTGAGCTTTTTACAAAAAATCTTGTCCCCTATCAGACCGAACAATTGGCCCTCGGTCTTATAGACAACGATAGAAGGCTTTTAGCAGACCTTTTTAGGCACGGTTCCTGTGACTTTTCATATCAAATAGATGATGGGACCCGCTTTCGTGTAAATGTATTTTCCCAAAAAGGGGCCTATAGCATTGTAATGAGACGCCTTGAAAGCAAGGTACCTTCCATTGATGAGCTTGATCTTCCTGATTGTTTCAAAAAGATGGCCAGAGAAAAAAATGGCATCATCCTTTTTACTGGAGCCACTGGAACTGGTAAAACCACATCCCTTGCTGCAATACTAAATGAAATCAACCGAATGGAACCTGTACACGTGATTACCCTGGAAGACCCGGTTGAATATGTTCATACTTCTGTAAAGGCCACCTTTAACCAAAGGGAACTAGGACAGGATTTTGACACCTTTGCCAATGGCCTAAGGGCTGCCCTAAGACAAGCCCCCCATGTAATTCTTGTTGGTGAAATAAGGGATAGAGAGACCATGGAAATAGCACTAAATGCCTCAGAAACAGGGCATCTGGTATTTAGTACCCTTCATACAGTAAGTGCCGGACACACCATTAACAGAATACTTGGAATGTTCACTACGGAAGAAGAAAGACAGATTCGATTTAGACTTGCAGATTCCCTTAGATGGATTGTTGGCCAGCGGCTGCTACCAAAGAAGCAGGGAGGGAGAATTGCTGTTTTTGAAATTCTTCAGAACAATGTAAGGGTTAAAGACAGTATTCTTCACGGTGAAAGGGAAGGAAAGACCTTTTACGAAATCATAGAATCAGGCGTTGCCTTTGACATGAAGACCTTTGATCAACATATTGTAGAGATATTTAAAGAAGGCCTAATAGATGAAGAAACAGCCCTTGCCTATGCAAGTAATCGATCCAAGGTCCGTCAAGGAATTGACAAAATAAAAGCGGCAAGAGGCGAGGAGACGTCAGATATTGGCTCTCTTGAGATAGAAGATGAATTCACCTTCAAGGCATATTAAAGGGTTTTGCCATGGAAATTATTTGTAGTCAATGTAACAAAAAATACTCTATAGACGAAAGAAAACTCCCACAAAATGGGAAGGTATATGTAAGATGTGTATCATGTAACAACAAGATCGAAATCAACATTAGCGGTTTAGAAACCATTTCTAGTAATTTATCTGGATATTCAAAAAGACCCCTTGAATTTTTTGACTCTGATAAAAAGACCGCTCTTATTTATTGTAAGGAGCCTCAAGCCCTAGTAGAGATACAAAAGCAATTAAAAACGCTGGATTTTCATTCTATTGAAATAAAAAATGTCGAGGATATAAAACATTACTTCAGATTTAACACCTTTGATTTGGTCTTGCTCTATCAGCATGCCCCTGATATGGACCAGGATCTTAAGGAAGTCCTTTTTTTCATACACAATATTCAACCTAGTATTAGAAGAAGATGTCTAGTGCTCTACTGCTATCTTGGTGGCAACCGTTTTGACCTTTTTGATGCATTTTCAAGAGGTGTAGATAGATGCATAAATCCTATGGATATAAGAACCTTTACCAAGATTGTTCCAGAGCTTTTGAATGAAAAAGACGCCAACTACAAAATATTTTTTAAGTGCAAGGAACGTGTTGAAGAAGGACTTATCATTTAACTAAATTCCTTCATATATGGCCTTGTCATAAGCCTTTAATATATCTGCCCTTGTAATCAAGCCCCTGGGCCTTTTTTCCTTTGCTCTGTCTGAAAGGACTACGAGTTCGTCGGTCTTTTCTTCTGCCATTTTTTTAAGGGCAGTAGCCAATGAATTCCACGGATAAATTATGGGCCTTGATTCCACAAGGTCCTTGACCTTTACCTTTGCATCCAATCCCTCAAAGGTCACTGCATGTCTGACTGCTTGTGCATGGACAACTCCTTTATAACTCCCATTTTTATCAACTACAACAAAGGAAGAGGCTGGAAACTTTGACATGTAGGCCACAAGTTCTCTCAAGCTCCAGTCCTCTGGAATTGGCTCTGGCTGATCTTCTTTTATGCGCCCGAGTATTTCATGGACCGTAAGCCTTGCCAGGATTCCAAGTAAAAAATCTCCATGATGAATTGGCGTGTCAAAGCGAGTTGTTAGTTGCTTTTCATAGATTCCTTTTTTTCCTTTTAGTAAGAAGGCCAGAGTGGAAACCCACACAGAGGGTAAAAGAAGCGCATAATTTCCAGTCATTTCACTAACCATAATTACTGTAGAAAAGGGGGTGCTGGCAGCAGAGGCGAAAAAACCAGCCATGCCTACAATGACATAGGCCTCAGGATGAGGGACAAGGGTTGGCATAAATTTTTTTAGCATAAGGCCTACAGCGCCACCTAGGGTTCCGCCAATTACCACAGAAGGACCGAATACACCACCGCTTCCACCTGAACCAATGCTAAATGCTGTGGCAAAAATCTTACCCACGGAAATCAAAAGAAGCGTTGCAATTGTGAGTTTTCCAATAAAGGCCTGCTGTAACACGCCGTAACCAGTATAAATTGCTCCTGGCATGAAATAGCCTATCACACCTGTCAAAAAACCACCAATGGCTGGCTTTAAGTGGTTTGTAACAGGCAACTTTAAAAAAAGATCCCTAATATAGTAGAAGGAATGAGCATAAAACCTGGCAGCATAGGCCACTGCAATGGCAAGAATAGTATATGGTAGAATTTCTCCCGCATAGTCAAACTCATAATTAGGGGTAACAAAAAGGGTCCCAAAACCAAAAAACAGAGAAAAGACGCAATAGGCAATTACTGAAGTAATGGCAGATGGGACAAGAAGTTCATATTCCATGTCTATGTCACGATAAAGAATTTCTGCCGCAAAGATTGCCCCTGCCAGTGGCGCATGGAATATAGAACCAATACCTGCACTCATTCCTGCCATCATAAGTATCCTGCGCTCTTGGGTGCTTAAATGGAGCTTTTGGGCAATTACTGATCCAAAACCAGCTCCTATCTGGGCTATTGGACCTTCACGTCCACCTGATCCACCTGATCCAATAGTTATGGCTGAAGCAATGGTTTTAATCAAAGGGATCCTTGCACGAATCCTTGCATCCTTAAAGTGATAACTTTCAAGGGCTGCATCTGTTCCATGACCTTCTGCCTCAGGGGCAAAGGTATAAATTAGCCACCCTGAGATAAGACCTCCTAGGGTAGGAACAACAAGTAACATCCATCTGATAAATGATTGGGTGGTAGGTGCAAAAAGAGAATGTTCACCTCCAGGTTCCTGTGGCCTATAACCTGCCATTGCATCAAGAAAGATGTGATGGGCAAAATCAAGGGCCACAAAAAAGACTACGGAACCAAGTCCTGCAATAATTCCTGTGGGGATTGCTAAAAGAAGTAGTCTTCTTAATTGGAGCCATTTCCTAATATTTTTTATGACGTTTTTCCTAATTTGGACTATCATATTGAATACCCTGTAATAATTGCTGTATTTTATCCCAGTATTTTTTGGAAGTAAAACAATGATCCATGTGGTAGGTTTTAATTATTTTTTCACAAGCAAGGACCTTGAAGAAATACTTTCCAAATCAAAGAAGATATTTTGCACCAAAAGATTTTGGCCTTATTTCCAACAACACTCTGAAAAACTCGCCAACCTTGTTCCTATTGAAGATACAATAAGAACAATAAAAAAGGACATTAACTCAACCTACACCATTATAGCCTCTGGGGATCCACTTTTTTTTGGCATTGGCAAAAGGCTACTAAAAGAATTTTATGAAAAAGATCTTTTCTTTCATCCAGCCTTGACCACTGTCCAGCTCGTTTCTTCTAGATTCAAAATCCCTTGGGATGATATGAAAGTCATTAGCCTTCATGGCCGAAATAGAACATTAATCCCCCTAATTAAAAAGATATTAAAAGATTCTCCTTTTAAGGTTGGTGTCTTTACAGACAATGAGTTCACTCCTGATTTCATCTGCAGCTCTCTTTTAAAAATTGGCCTTTCTTCTGCAAGGGTTTTGGTGGCACAGGATATCGGAGGCGAAAATGAGGCATTTTTTGACCTAGATATAAAAGAAGCAGCAGAAATTTCCTTTCATCCACTAAACTTCATGATTTTTATGGGGGAGCATAATAGAAACAGGCTTGGCTTAGGACTTCCTGATGACTTTTTCCTCCACGAAAGGGGACTGATTACCAAATCACCTATAAGGACCATCTGTCTGTCAAAATTAAACCTGCCAGAACAAGGGGTCCTTTGGGATATTGGCGCAGGAAGCGGTTCTATTTCCATTGAAGCATCCTTAATGAAACCAGGGCTAAACATCTTTTCTGTTGAAAAAGATGAAAAACGCATATCTTTAATAGAAAAAAACCGCAAGAAGACCCTTTCCCTTAACGTTGAAATAAATAAAAATGAAGCACCTGAAGGGCTAGATCATCTTCCTAATCCAGATCGCATCTTTGTAGGCGGAGGCCTTAGTAAACAGGGGTTGCTTGAATATCTTATTAAGAGGTTAAAAAAAGATGGCATTCTTGTGGCAACTACAATCCTACTAGAGAGTCTAAACAGGCTCTTAGAATTTTGTAAAAGAAAGGGGCTTAAGTTTCACGCCCAACAAATTGAAATTAGAGAAATCTCTCCCCTTGGCAAGGGCCATATGGCAAAATCTTCAAACCCTATAACCGTCTTTACCATTTATAAATGATAAAATTTTATCTCTTTATTTACAATCTGTTCCAGATTCTTGCCTTACCGGTCTTTTTTCCATTTATGGCTATATATGGCCTTTCAAAAAAAAAATACAAGGATCATTTCCTAAAAAGATTTGGTATTGGTTTAAAAGGGCTTGACTCCAAAAGATCAAAAAGAATATGGATACATTGTCTTTCTCTCGGAGAACTTAACGCTTCAAAGGCCCTAATTCACACATTAAAAGAGAAGCACCCAAAATGGGAAATTATCCTTTCTGCCAGTACAAAATCCGGGCTTAATGAGTTAAGAAGATGTTATTCGAAAAAGAAAAATATCTTTATATGTACATTGCCCTTTGACTTTATCCCAGTTGTAAAAAGATATGTCGATTTCTTAAAACCCGATTGCTTTCTTTTAGTAGAGACGGATATTTGGCCTAATCTTCTCTGGCATCTTAAGTCTCAGAATATCCCCACTTTTCTAATAAATGGCAGTATTTCCAAAAGGTCTTCAAAAAGGCTTTCAAGGGTGCCAAATCTTTCAACCTTTCTTTATGGGCCATTTACAGGAATATTCATGCAATCCCAAGATGACAAGAAAAGACTTTTGGATACGGGATTGCGGCACGAAAAGATTGAAGTTTACGGTAATATAAAATTTGACCTAACCCTCAATGCCCCAACTTTGCAAAAAAAGGAGCAGCTTTTGAAACGTACAGGCTTTCCAAAAGATTCAATCATCCTTATTGCTGGAAGTACCCATGAGCCAGAAGAAAAGACAATGTTGAAGGTCTTTTTCAAACTCAAAGTGAAACATGAAAATCTTGGGCTTATCATTGCACCCAGGGATATTGAAAGATATCCTGAAATACTAAAAGAATGCAAAAAATTGGGCCTTGAAACAAGGCTCAGGACACATGATATTGGTAATTCAAGTCGAACAACGGATGTTTTTTTATTGAACACCCTTGGAGAGCTTCTTTCCTTTTATTCAATTTCCCATATAGCCTTTGTGGGAGGAAGTCTTGTCCCTATTGGTGGACACAATATCCTAGAGCCAGCCTTTTTTAAAATCCCAGTCCTTTTTGGTCCCCACATGGAGAGCTTTCTGGAAGTAGCCAGAAAATTTTCCAAAGACGGTGGTGGCTTTTGGGTAAAGAATCAAGAAGACCTTTTTGAAAGACTTTCATTACTTATTAAGGATAAAAAACTGAGAGAGAAAATGGGAGAGAAGGGGTTTTTGTTGATTAAAAAAAATCAAGGTGCAGTGAAAAAATATGCAAAAATCATTGAGGCCGTCCTATTAGATACTAAAAATGCAAAGAGATACAATAGAAAAGTTATTTAAATTGGGAAGGCCCTTTTCTCCAATCTATTCAGCCATAATGAAAGCAAGGGCCTTTTTTTATGAAATAGGACTGTTAAGAAGCCTAAAGGTGAAGGCTCCTGTCATTAGCATTGGAAATATTTCCCTTGGAGGAACTGGTAAAACTCCCCATGTAATAGAGATAGCAAAATTTTTAAGAAAAAGTGGTTATACTCCCGCAATTGTTTCAAGGGGCTATGGTGGAAAAGCAGGAAAGGGCCCTGTGATAGTAACAGATGGCAAAAAGGTATTAAAAGATGTGTCTATATGTGGCGATGAACCATATATGATGGCAAAGACACTTAAAGGTATCCCCATACTGGTGGGTTCGAATAGATCAACTTCTGCATCCTATGCAATCAAACATTTAAATGCAGATTCGATAATCCTAGATGATGGATTTCAACATTTGGCACTAAGAAGGGATATAGACATAGTTCTTTTACCAGCAAAGGCTCCCTTTGGGAACCAAAGGGTCTTTCCAGGTGGTGACCTAAGAGAGCCAATCTCTGGCGTAAAAAGGGCAAGCTGCATAATCCTTACAAAATGTAATGAAATAACAGAAGCCGACCTTCAAATCAAAAAAAGAGAGCTTCAAGAACGATTTCCCAAGATACCTATTTTCGAAAGTAGTTATTCAGTCAAGTTTATAGAACTTCCTTTCAAGGGAATTACACTTTCTTCTGGTGAAATCAGAGAAAAAATTTTCATCTTCTGTGGAATCGCAAATCCTATCTCTTTTATTGATCTTTTAAAGAAAGAGGACATAAAGATAGCAGGATATCGTTTTTTTAAAGACCATTTTCAATATGATAGTAAAAGCCTTAGTGCACTTTTTAAGGACATAAAAAAAAGTGGCTCTTCTTTGACTTTGACAACTGCCAAGGATTTTGCAAAGATAGCTTTGGAGGATTGGGAGCATTTTGCCCCAAACTTACAGCTTGGGGTTGTCCATTTGTCAACGGATATCCAACCCTCTTTTTGGAATTTTCTAACTCATAACTTGTCAAGTTGTAGAGGAGGGTAAAAATGCCTAAAAGTAGAAATCTTTCCTCGTCTTTTGCCCTTTTGTTAATCATTGAAGTTGTTTTTCTCTCATATGCCATTGCCAGTACTAAGATTGAAGCCCTAAAAAATTTAGAGCCTGAAGAAATATACTTTTTTATGGAGGAAAAAGTGGTTTCTGCTTCGAGGTTCAGTCAACCTGCAAGTGAAGCCCCCTCTACAGTCTTTGTCATAACAGAACAAACCATACAAGAGCGCGGATATAGAAACCTTGTTGATGTGCTAAAAGACCTTCCGGGTTTTGATATCCATGAACATATAGGTGGTCAGGCTGGAGGGACCTATGTAATTCAAAGGGGAATATGGGGAAATAACAAGCTCTTGGTATTAAAGGATGGAACAAGAATAAATCCAGAAAATGGCAGTAATCTCGTCTACGGAAACCAAATTTCCATAAGGGACCTAAAAAAAATTGAAATAATGTATGGCCCTTCTTCAGCTATTTATGGGGCAGATGCCTTTTCAGGAATAATAAACCTAATTACTAAAGATGTTCAAAGAAATCGAGAAGTGGAGATGGAAATCTCAGGTGGTAATGCCAATACTGTAGATGGCTATTTAAGGTTTGGAATTAGACCAATTAAGGATTCTTATTTCCAATTTTATGGACACGCCTATAGCTCCAGCAATTTTAATCTAAGGGATATTTATGATAATTATCATTATCATCACCCAACCCTTGAAACAATACCCTTTTATAACCCAGACGAACCCTTTGAAATCCCTGAAAGGGACATGGACCTAACCATTAAGGCAGGCTATAAAAATTTCCATTTTGAGGCCATGTATTTTCACACCAGACAGCCTACCAATATTGCTGCTCCTTATACAACTGGCCGAACTCAAACCAGCAAAGATAAAGTCAAATTGGATACATGGAACCTTGTCTTAAGACACGAGGTTCGGTTCTCCAATAGCTTAAGTTTAAAAAGCAAATTGCATGGCCAACTCTACAGGATGGATCCAAAAAGCCGTTATGGGAGAAAGGATTTTAATAACTACATATATGAGCGATCTGACTCTTTTGGCCTAGAAGAACAGGTTTCATATAACTATAAAAAGGGATGCATCATTGGAGGCTTTGAATTTAAGTCTGTTTCGACCATGCCTTATTTAAACTCTAGAACTCCCTTTGATGAAGGCGACACCTATCAATATTTCCCTATTAAAATGATAAAAAATCTTGAAGGAGCGTGGATAAATATTCCACCAGTAACAGAACAAAATTATTGGACCTATGGAATATTTCTTCAGACAACACACAACTTCACTGAAAAAATCTCTCTTTTTGCAGGGGCAAGATTTGACTGGGAAACCTTCACCCACCATAAATCCTTTAATCCCAGAATCGGCCTTATTTATAAACTTAGGCCAAGTGAAACCATTAAATTAATGTATGGACATGCATATATCTCGCCCTCTGCCTATTTCCTTTATAAGGCATGGGCTGACAAAAATTATGCCCACTTACCTCCTTTTGCCCTTGGCAAAACCTTAGATCCAGAAAAAGTTGACTCTCTTGAGCTGAGTTATACCAAACATGGTAGGAGGTTATTTTTTTCAATTTCGGGATACTTTTTACAATCTCACGATATAATCCATGAGGCAGGGTCCTTTTATACAATACCAGGTGTTTTTTCAGACCTAAAAGAAAAAAAACTCGTTGTTGAAATACCCACAAATTCTGGACAGCAAACCAATTTTGGTATTGATATAAACTCTAAATATAAAATATTTCCTGAAATAACAATTTATCTTAATTATTCATTTATTAATGCCAGAACAAGACTTCATGGTCACTCCTATGACTCGCCAAAAATCTCAAACCATAAAATTATGGCAGGAATTACTGGGTATCTGGGAAAACACCTTTCATATAATTTCAGATGCAGGTGGAGAAGTGAAATTCATACTCAGCCCTCAAATGCAGTTTATAGAGGAGGCACTATCCCAGGGATTTTTCAAGTTGATGCCAACTTAAGGTGGCTTCAACTGCTTCCTGGCCTTGATCTAGAGTTTACTGCAAAAAATCTACTTAATTCCAAATATTTTTTGGCAGCTAATGAGAGCGGTGACCCTACAAATGGAGCCTCATTACCAAGAGTTCCCCAAGATCCATTTAGCTTTTTAATTGGCATAAAATATAAATTTTTCTAAAACCTCATGCTAAGATTGCCCCTTTTTGAAAAATTTTTAACATACTTATTTCTTATTGGCTTTATATTAACTTCGCCTCCAATGATAAAGGGGCAATGCCTAGCTAAGACCTATTCTGCTGTAGTTGTTGCAACTAAAGATTTTGGGCCATATAAAGTATGCACCAATGGGATAGAAAAGGGTCTTAAGGCTATTTTCCCAAGAGTAACGATAAAAATCTTTTCACTTACAACTGAATCACCCTTTAAGATCTCTAATAACATAAAAGAAATTAAACCAGACATTATTTTTGGAGTTGGGACAAGGGCCTGTCTTTTTTTAGATGAGCTTGACCTTAAAGCACCTGTTGTCTTTACCTTTATAATAGATAACACCCTAAAAACATTAAATAAACACACCTTTGCCGCTGTAAGTCTTGATATACCAACCGAAAAAAAATTGGCTATCCTTTGTCAGATAATTAAGCGACCAAAGGTAGGAATGTTTTCTACAACAATTTATAAGGAAAAAATACAAGATCTTCATTTATCATGCTGCAAAGGAAATATAAAACTTATCGTTTCCCCTTTTGTAAATACAGTAATTGAACTTGCACTTAAAAAGATGGCCAATTCCGATATAAATAGCTTCTTAATTACTCCTGACCCTATCATTTATAAGAATCAAGAGGTGGTTAAATACACTCTTCTTTGGGGGTTTTTAAATAGAATTGCCATATGTGGTTTATCAAAGGGCTACGTAAAAAATGGGGCGCTTTTTGCATTAGAAGCTGACATAGAAGCACTGGGAAATCAGACAGCAAAATTAGGAAAGCTATTAATTGAAGGAAAGATTAAAGGAAAAAGATACATAGAGCATCCTGAAAAACTCGTATTATCTATAAATCTTAAGACGGCTAGACGCTTAGGTATTAAGATTCCCAAGTCACTTCTTGATAAGGCAAAATTTATAGTGAAATGAGAAAAAGTCTAAGGATTAAAGTAGTAATAGTCTTCGTTATTATTGAGCTTTTGACAGTTATTGCAATTGGACTACTTTATTCCTATAGAGGCATGAAGCTTCTTGAAGAAGAATTTTTGGAAAAGGGCCAGACCCTGGCCAAATTTTTTGCCTCACAGGTCACTCTTCCATTACTTAGTGGAAATAAGTCTCACATGATGGAACATTGTGAAATGCTGTTGGCTAGGCCTGATTTGGTATATGCAGAGATCATCAATGATGAAAAAAAAGTTGTTATTCGTTGTGGTATTCTAGATGAAAAAGATAAGGAAAATTATCAAATCGTCAGCTATCCAATAAACATTAAGAAAGAAAGTCCGATGGACTCTGAGGGAATATACAGCATTGAAGCAAGTGCTCCCACCGAAACTATTGGAATCGTTCGTCTCACCCTTTCAAGGACTCGTATAGAAGAAAAGATAAAGAATCTTCAACAGTTTGTCTTTTGGATCTGTTTTACAGCCTTATTGGTCTCAACAGTAATTGGCCTAATAATAGTAGATTTTCTTGTTGTTAATCCAATTTTACGGCTCAAAAGAGGGGTAAAAAAGTTTTCTTCAGGAGACTTTAATGAAAAGATAAACATAAAAACCAAAGACGAACTTCAAGAACTAGCTGAATCATTTAACCAGATGGCTGACTCTTTAAAAAAATATATTTCTGAACAAATTGATCAGGCCACTGATAAGGTGCAGTTAAAAAATTTAGCAGTTCTTGGTGAGCTATCAGCCATGCTCCTTCATGAAGTAGGGAACACCCTAAATAAATTTGGCATTATTAAGCACCAACTGGCAAAGGAAAACCTTTCTCAAGAAGGGCTTAAGACCCTTGATACCTTTGATGAAAACCTGACAAGTCTTAGACGTTTTACTCAAAATGTTTCTCTTTTTTCCAAAAAACCAGTAGTCAGTCTCTCAAAAATAGATTTAAAAAGGCTTGTTCAAACAATTTGCAGTTCACTTAAACTAATAGATAAAAAGGGAGTAAAAATTGATACAGAATTTCCAGAAGAAAAGGTGTTGATTCTGGGAGACAAAGAGCTCATAGCCCAGGCCCTTTTAAACATACTTACAAATGCCTTTGATGCAGTTAAAACTGGCGGACGTATTAAGGTAAAAATAAACCCTTCAGATGATGAAGTGAAGATATATATTAGCGATAATGGCAAAGGGATAAAACCAAATGATCTTTACAAGATATTTCAACCATTTTTTACTAAAAAGGGGCCTAAGGGTACTGGCCTTGGACTTGCCATTGCAAAATCCTTTATAGAAGCCCACCATGGTAATATCTCAGTTAAAAGTAATCCCGGTGAAACTGTCTTCAAGATCATAATACCAACCCATTTACCATAACTTGCGAATATTTCGTTCGAATGTCTAGTTACCGATAAGTATCGTAAGGAATATATGATTCACTTAATCATTGCGAAAGAGTATGCAAGCATTATATATTTATTACTTTGATGATTTTTAAATTCAACTTGGTCTTGGAGGACTAAAATGGCAAGAGTTACAGTTGAGGACTGTCTGAAACAAATACCCGATAGATTTCTAATCGTACACCTTGCAGTGGAAAGGGTTAAGCAGCTCAGAAAGGGGGCAGAACCCCTTGTAAAAAGCAAAAATAAGGAGATCATTACTGCCTTACGGGAAATTGCAGCTGGTAAAGTCACCTTTGAAAACTTGGAACAGTTGGCAAAAGAGGCTGAAGAAAAACGCATTATGGAAGCGTTAAGACTTGAGGTGGACAAGAACAACTAAGGCCATGAAGCGGGATTATTACGAAGTTTTAGGAGTATCTAAACAGGCAAGCGTTGAAGAAATAAAAAGGGCCTACAGAAAACTTGCTCTAAAATACCATCCTGACAGAAATCCAGGAGACAAAGAGGCAGAAGAACGATTTAAAGAGGCCGCTGAGGCCTATGAAGTTTTGAGAGATCCAGAAAAACGGCAACTTTATGACCTTTATGGCCATCAGGGAGTCTCGTCTGGTACAGGTTTTCAGGGCTTTTCCTCGGCAGACGATATCTTTAGCGCTTTCAATGACCTTTTTGAGGATTTTTTTGGTTTTTCCACTAGACATTCAAGAAGAGGACACGGATTTGGCCCAGAGCCTGGATCTGACCTGAGATATGATCTTTCCATCACTTTTATGGAAGCTGCAAAAGGTACTGAAAAAGAAATTGAAATACAAAGGCTTGAAGAATGTAAGGCTTGCTCCGGCACTGGTGCCAGTAGCTCTAGTAAGGTAATAACTTGCCCCACATGTGGTGGCCGTGGTCATGTAGTAAGAACCCAGGGTTTTTTTCAAGTCTCTAGTACCTGTCCAAACTGCTCAGGCCAGGGAAGTATAATTACAGAGCCTTGCAAAATATGTAATGGCAAGGGAAGGACCTTACAAAACAGAAAGGTCAAGATAAAAATACCCGCTGGTGTGGATACAGGCGCAAGGCTCAGGCTGAAAAACGAAGGAGAAGCAGGGATTAGAGGCGGACAAAGGGGAGATTTGTTTATAGTTATCCATGTTGAGCCACACGAATTTTTCAAGAGAAAGGGCAATGACATATATCTTGAAGTTGAAATTTCCGCCATTCAGGCATGTCTTGGAGATACAATTGAAGTTCCAACCTTGGAAGGACAAGAACAAATTAAGATTCCAGCAGGAACACAGCCAGGCGCACTTTTTAAATTAAAGGGAAAGGGCTTTCCTGACCTTCGAGGGTTTAGACCAGGGGATCAAATCATCAAGATAAATCTTATAATTCCCAAGGACTTAACGAAGCGTCAAAGGGAACTTTTGGAAGAATTTTTAGAGATAGAAAAGGAAAGAAAGAAGGACGGTTTTTTCAAAAAGATATTTAAAAAGGTAGAATTTCACTAAATTATGGGTTCTGTACTCACACATATCGATAACGAAGGAAAGGCCAGGATGGTCGATGTATCAAATAAATCTCCTTCTAAAAGAACGGCCATTGCCTCTGGTCTTGTTGTCTTAAGTCAAGATGCATTTAATGCAATAGTTGATAAGAAGGTCCCAAAAGGGGATGTTTTTGCTACTGCCAGAATCGCAGGGATAATGGCTGCCAAAGGGGTGGGAAGCCTCATCCCACTTTGTCATCCATTACCGGTGGAACATGTAGAAATCGATTTTAAACCTAGAGATGATATCCCAGGGATTGAAATAATTGCATCTGCCTCCATAACAGCAAAGACTGGAGTAGAGATGGAGGCCATGACAGCAGTATCCATTTCTGCCTTAACAATTTATGACATGTGTAAGGCCATTGACAAGGGAATATTAATAAAGGAGATTAAACTTTTGGAAAAATCCGGTGGGAAAAGTGGGCACTGGATTAGAAAGGAGGAATAGATGGACCAGGCTCAATTGGAATATTTCAGAAAGCTTCTTCAGAGTAAATTGAATGAATTACTCGGAGAGGCAGATAAAACCCTTGAAGAAATGACAGCCATGGACAGTCAGGTGGCAGACCCTGCTGATAGGGCCACTATTGAATCAGATAGAAGCTTTGAACTCAGAATAAGGGACAGAGAGAGAAAACTTATAAAAAAGATAAAAACAGCCCTTGAACGTATTGATGATGGAACCTATGGAATTTGTGAAGAATGTGGAGAAGAAATTGGTATAAAACGTCTTGAAGCACGGCCTGTCACCACAATGTGCATTGAATGTAAGTCAAAACAGGAAAAGGAAGAAAAGATTAAAGGTCTTTGACATTAATGCCTGAACTACGTAGAGACCCAATCATTGGTCGATGGGTTATAATCGCTGCAGAAAGAGGCAAACGCCCTTATGATTTCATAATTGAAAAAGATAAAACAAAGGGAGGATTTTGCCCTCTTTGTCCTGGCAATGAAGCAATTACCCCTCCAGAAGTTTTGGCATATGGTCGTCCAAATCATGCCCCAAATGGTCCTGGCTGGAAATTAAGGGTTGTCCCAAATAAATTCCCTGCCTTAATTATTGAAGGAGAACTAGATAAAAGAGGAGAAGGCATTTATGATAAAATGAATGGTATTGGTGCCCATGAAGTAATTATTGAGACTCCAAATCATTCTGAAACACTGGCCACTATGCCAACAGATCAATTGTCAATGGTATTTCATGCCTACAAAGATAGAATCATAGACCTTACTAGAGACGAAAGATTCAAATACATAATTGTCTTTAAAAACTATGGAAGATCTGCAGGAGCGTCTTTAGAACACTCTCATTCTCAATTAATAGCACTTCCTATAGTACCTCAAATAATCCAAGAAGAACTTGATGGGTGTCTTAGGTACTTTGACTATAAAGAAAGATGTGTGTTTTGTGATATTATAAGACAAGAGCAACAACAAGATTTGAGAATAATTGAAGAAAATGAAGAATTCATAACCCTTTCTCCCTTTGCGCCTCGCTCTCCCTTTGAAATGTGGGTCTTACCTAAAAGACATCAATCCCGATTTACGTCTGTGGATGATTGGCAATTGGCTAAACTTAGCGAACTTTTTTCTTCAACAATGAAAAGATTGTCCAAGGCTCTTCCAAATGTACCTTATAATTTCATGCTTCACACCGCTCCAATAAGAGATTCTAAACTAGAACATTATCACTGGCACATAGAACTTATGCCAAAACTAAGTACTGCAGCAGGCTTTGAATGGGGAACTGGATTTCATATAAATACTGTTCCTCCAGAGGAGGCTGCAAAGATATTAAGAGAACAATCTCTTTAATTTAAAAAGGGGGTTTCATGGAAAATAACAAGAAAAAAACCATATTAATAGTTGACGACGAAGAAAGCATACACCTTTTGTATAGGGAAGAGCTTGAGGAGGAGGGTTATGCAGTGCTATCGGCAATGAGTGGTGAGGAAGGACTTAAGATATTTGAAGAAGAACATCCCGATTTGGTTATTCTTGATATAAACATGCCTGGAATGGATGGAATTGAAGTACTCCGTCAAATGAAACAACTCAGGCCAGATATACCAGTAATCTTAAGCTCTGCCTATCCTGAATATAAACAAGATCTAGCCTCTTGGGCATCTGATGATTATATAGTCAAGTCCTTTAATTTAGATGAATTAAAAAATTCAGTGAGACGTCATCTAGAAAAAAAGACGGAATAATAGCAAATTATTTGTTTTTGACTAAGAAGGTTATCTTTTGACTTCCACTTCCCCCTGAAATATCTATTGTGGTATCATACTTTCTTTGAATTAATTCTAATATCCCAAGTCCCACTTCCTTTTCCAAGGGTAATCTTAAGGCACGAGCATTATGGGTGATGGATAAGACTATTAGGTTATCCAAAAGCTTATTCTCAATCTTTATCTCTTTTTTATCTTGAGCCTGCATCTCTTTTGAGATGACCTGAAGGAGCGCAATAAGGGCATTTAGCCAGTCAAAATATTCCCCACGGATATTTGGCACATCCTGACTCAAATCCAATTTGATATCAACATCCTTAAAATGAGAATTGATCCTCAATATATTTACTGTTTCCTGAACAAGGCGATTAAAAGAAATCTCGCCATCAAGGGCTCCCAATTTTTCCCTTTCTCTCCTTTTGGCAGCTATAGTACAGTACTGGGTAATTTGTTCCATAAGGTCATCAATAATTTTCAATTCCTTAAGCCAGTTAGCTACTATACCAGCTTCACCATTTCTTTCCTGATAATGGGCCATCTTCATACTTAAAAGGTCAATCCTTCCTACAGCCGCTGATAAAGGATTTATAATGTCTTCGAGGAGTTCATCTACTATATGGCCCACTAGAGTCAAGCGATACTGTTCCCAGTGATACTTATCCCTTTCTTTTAGCTCTTCCTTTAACTTGTGTAGCGAAGTAACATCCTTAATTTGTATTAATAAATATTTAGTCTCATCAAGATGGAAAATTGGCTTTAGAATTACATTAAAAAAGAAGGTCTTTTTATCTCCATTGGACCCATAACTTATCTTTAGACTTGAAAAAAAACGCTCTTTATTTGAATGTAGGACATCCAAAAAATCTGAACGAGACAATTTACTCTCTTTAAGAAGGAGCTTAAGGATGGAAGGCGCCTCTGTGACCTTTTTATTCAAAACTTCATGTTCTGGAACTGATATAATTGGTTGTCTTTTACTAATAGCCTGGATCTTTAAATCTTTATCAACGAGTATAATTGTATCTTCCAAGTTACCAATAACTGCTTGAAGAAAAGAGTGGTCATATCGAGGGGATGAAATCAGCCCTTTTTGTAAAAGAAATGAAAAAAATTTGACTGAATCTTCAAAGAATAGACCTGTAAAATTTCCTTCTCTAGTTTGCCTAATCCACTTTACTTCACCAGCTAATAACCCCATTGAAGATCTGATTGAATCAGAGGACAAAAAGAGTTTCTGACCTGGTTCGAAGGTCTCATCAGTTTTAATTAACATACCCGTGGGGCTAATATTTAAGGCAAAAGCCTTCTCATTGAACGAACGATTTGTATCCATGGAGAGAAGAACAGGAAATTCCACCGAAACCCTTGGAAATCTTCTTCTATCTTTTTTGGCACTCTTTTCCTCAAGCGAGTGAGAGTCTTGCATTCTGATTTCCCTTAAGCATGAATTAGGGATTTTGTTGCAAAAAAAACGCCATATATTTGTAAAATTTTCGCATATATTAAAGGGAATTAGGGCCTAGAAAGCAAACCTGCGATTAAGATAAGAAAAACATTTACCATTTAAAGAGAAAAATTTTTCCATTATTCTTCAAATGGTGATTCAACACTGATACCTTCACCAAGATATTGATCTTTCAAGTCAATTTCATAGTTTCTTATTTTATACAAAAGGGCTTTGTAACTAATCTTTAATATTTTTGCCGCATCCCTCCTGTTTCCACTGGTCCTTTTAAGAGCCTCTTCAATAAATACGCGTTCTACTTTTGCCTGGGCTATTTTTTTTACTTCTTTTAATGAAGGAAAATCATCTATGAATTGAGATTCTACAGATCCAATAATTGAATCTATCAGTTGTTCTTGTGAAGTCCTTAATTTTGTCGATGCCCCTTCTTTTATTGCCTGAATACCTTCTTTTTTTGCCTTTAATTCCTGAATAACTGATTCATCGGTTCCCAAGACAATAATTTTTTGAATATAGTTTTCAAGCTCCCTAACATTTCCTGGCCAATGATATTCCATAAAAAGATCCATAAGTTCATCAGAGACATTAACTTCTATAAGGTTTCTATTCAAAGCAACGCTGTATTTTTTTAAAAAATGATGAATCAATAAAGGAATGTCTTCTTTTCGATCTCTTAGGGGAGGTACTTCAATCTTTATTATATTTATTCTGTAATAAAGATCCTCTCTGAAGGTCCCCTTTTGAATATCAGCCTCTAAATCGTGGTTGGTTGCACAAATAACCCACGCGTCCACTCTACGGTCTTCAATTCCACCAACTCTACAAAATTCTGAATCTTGAAGGACCTGAAGAAGTTTTGCCTGGAGTGAAATGGGCATATCTCCGATTTCATCAAGGAATATAGTTCCTCCATGGGCAACTTCAAACTTACCTGGCTTTGATTTTGTTGCGCCAGTAAAGGCTCCTTTTTCATAGCCAAACAATTCACTTTCTAAAAGCTCTCCAGGTAAGGCTGCACAATTAACCTTAACAAACGGTTTTTTTTTGCGAGGGGAATTTTCGTGAAGACTTCTGGCAACTACCTCCTTACCGACACCGCTTTCACCAGTAATTAAAATGCTTAATCCGGTATCAGCGACTTGAAAGATAATTTTCTTAAGGCGCTTTATTGGTGGGCTGGATCCTATAATTCTTGACATTTAACGACCTTGAAAAGAATGGGAACAAATTTTACACAATGTGCAACAA
>JALXCD010000104.1 GCA_026991135.1 Deltaproteobacteria bacterium
AAGGATAGTTTTTATCGTATTTGTTTTATTTAATAATTATAAAAAATATATTTTGAGACGAAAACATAATAACAAAAAGTGAGGTGATGCACTATGCCCATATATGAATTTATCTGCAACAAGTGTCAAAACAAATTTGAACAATTTGTACTTTCAATTGCTGGAGTAAAAGAAGTTAAGTGCCCTTCCTGTGGCTCAAATGACGTCACCAAACAATTTTCAACCTTTTCTTGTATGTCAGGAATGGGCGGCTCCTTTTCTTCAGGGAGCTCCTTTGGCTCTGGCGGATGCAGCGGCTCATCCGGATTCAGTTGAGCCTAGGTTTTATGCCCCAAGTTTTGGGGCATGATAACTTTAGTGTCCAGGCCTTTTTGAAAAATAAGGAGGAATTATGCTTCAAATAGAAGATCTGTGGGTAGATATCCACGGAAAAGAGGTTTTGCGTGGCATTGACTTGGAAATAGGAACAGGAGAGACCCACTGCCTTTTTGGCAGAAATGGATCAGGCAAGACCACCTTGCTCATGACCATAATGGGTTTTGAAGGATATCAAGTAAAACATGGTAAAATCACCTTTAAGGGCGTAGATATCACCAATATGCCCCTTAATGAAAGGGCAAAACTCGGGCTGGGCCTTTCCTTTCAAAGGCCTCCAACCCTTAGAGGCGTTAAGCTTAGAGACATGCTTAAGCTCTGTGGGAATGGAAGCGATTATGGAGTGCAACTCGCAGTGGAATATGGTTTTGAGGCCTTTCTGGACAGGGAAGTGAATCTTGGTTTTTCCGGTGGTGAGATCAAAAAATCAGAGCTTTTACAGCTTCTTTCTCAAAATCCTGACTTGACCCTGCTGGATGAACCAGAATCAGGGGTTGATGTCGAAAACCTGAATGTAATTGGCGACATGATTAGAAGGCTACTTGAAAAGGACAAACACAGAAACCGGAAAAAGTCAGGGCTGATAATCACCCATACAGGCTTTATCCTCAATTATGTCACTGCAGACAAGGGCCATGTGATGCTGGATGGAAAATTGGTTTGTCACGGCAACCCAATTGATATCTTTGAAGGCATCCAGAAACACGGATATGAGGAGTGTGCAAAATGTCTCTTCTAGAAAATACCCAAACAACCTTGAGTGATCAGGAATTATTAAAGAAATTCAAGCCTGCAGACCAGGTCGAGGCACCAAAGGACCTGTCTGAACTTGAAAGAGAAGAGATAGAGCGCCTTAAAAAAACAGGGGTTGACATTGAGGCAAAGAATCGCCTTGGCACCTATCTTCAGACAAATTGCGGGGTTGTATCCTGTAATTGCAATGTCAAGGGGGTTGAGCTACTTCCCATTAAAGAGGCCATGAAAAGATATGACGGCCTCAAGGACTACATGTGGACCCTAATTGACCCCAATAAGGATGTATTTACAAAGGAGACAAAGGAACACCTTGATAACGGCTATTTCATAAGGGCCAAGGCAGGGGAGAAGATAATCTACCCTTTACAGACCTGCCTTTACATAAGAAATGATGATGTAGCCCAAAGGGTTCATAATATTGTTATAGCCGAAGAAGGCTCTGAGCTTCACATCATCACAGGTTGCACAACACACCCGCATCTAACATCTGGCCTTCACATTGGTATTTCGGAGTTTTTCGTCAAAAAGGGTGCAAAGCTTATGTTCACTATGATCCACAACTGGGCAGATGAAGTCTATGTGCGTCCAAGGTCTGCAATTGCAGTTGAGGAAGGAGGGACCTTTCTTTCAAACTATGTAAGCCTAAAAGGAGTAAAATCGGTTCAGACCTTTCCAACCTGTTTTTTAAAGGGAAGAGGGGCCATTGCCAGGTTCAATTCCGTAATCGTTGCACCAGACGGCTCCCATCTTGATACAGGCTCTAGGATAGTCCTTGAGGCCCCAGAAACCCGAGGCGAGATCATCTCTAGGACAATTTCCTATGGTGGAACCGTTGTGGCCCGTGGGCACCTCATAGGAAAGGCCCCGGAAATAAAGGCGCACCTTGAATGCCAGGGGCTTATGCTTGCGGATAAGGGTGTTATCCATGCCATTCCGGAACTAGAGGCCCACGTTCCAGATGTGGACATGTCTCATGAGGCCGCAGTCGGAAAGATTGCCAAGGAAGAGATAGAATACCTCATGGCAAGGGGCCTTAGTGAAGAAGATGCCACAAGCACCATTGTAAGGGGCTTTTTAAATGTTAAGATAGAAGGGCTTCCAAAGGAACTTGACCAAGAGATACAAAAGGCAGTGGAAGAATGTCATAAAGGCATGTAAGGAGCTTAATTAAATTGAAAATAGCCCTTGCCCAGACAAATCACACCATCGGGGCCTTTGAGGAAAATCTGGAAAATATTGCTCGAGTTTCTCAAAAGGCCCTGGGCAAGGGCGCAAGGCTTGTAATCTTTCCTGAACTTGCCCTTGCTGGATACCCCCCAAAGGACCTTCTTGAACGCCCTGACTTTGTAAAGAAGGCAAATATTGCCCTAGAAAGGCTTTGTGAAAAAAGGCTTAACATTGCCATCCTCCTTGGAACAATCACGGAAAATACCACAGGGATTGGAAAACCCCTCTTTAACAGCGCTGTTTTGATAGATAATGGAAGAATCGTTTCCACCATCCATAAGCAGCTTTTACCAACCTATGATGTTTTTGATGAGGCAAGGTATTTCAAGGAAGGCGATATTCAAGACCCTGTAACCCTGGAAGACCTTAAAATTGGCATAACCATTTGCGAGGACATCTGGAACGAGCCAGGCCTCTGTCCCAAGTGTGAATCCTACGAAAGGGACCCAGTAAAGGAGCTTGTCAAAAAAGGAGTTGACCTGCTGGTAAATATATCTTCCTCGCCCTTTTGCATTGGAAAGCTTGAACTTCGTAAAAACATATTAAAGGCCCTTTCAATCCAGTACAATATCCCGTTTTTATACTGTAACAGCGTTGGCGGCCAGGACTGCCTTGTCTTTGATGGGGCAAGCTTTTGTATGTCCCAGGACGGGCAGGTGGTCTGTCAGGCACATCCCTTTGAGGAAGATCTGGTCATATATGATACCTATACAAAAAGAGGTGAAATCCACTCCGTCTATTCTTGTGATGAAGAGGCCGTCTCAATGGCCCTTGTCCTTGCCCTGAGGGATTATACAAGAAGATGTGGAATAAAAAAGGTAACACTTGGGTTAAGCGGCGGAATTGACTCTTCCCTTACTGCCTGCCTTGCAGTAGATGCCCTTGGTCGTAAAAATGTCCTTGGAGTCCTCATGCCCTCTCCCTATACGTCAAAGGAAAGCATAGAAGATGCGCTTGAGCTTGCCCGTAACCTCAATATAGAAACTGTCACCCTTCCCATCACTGAAATTTTCGAAAGCTACATGAAGACCTTAAACGGGATATTTTCCGGCCTTCCAATGAATGTTACAGAAGAAAATATCCAGGCAAGGATTAGGGGGAATCTTTTAATGGCCATATCAAACAAGCTCGGCCACATGGTCCTTTCTACAGGGAATAAAAGCGAATTTGCTGTTGGCTATTGCACCCTTTATGGTGACATGTCTGGAGGGTATGCACTCATTTCAGATGTTCCAAAGCAGCTTGTTTACAGGGTTTCGAGATTTATAAACAGGAAACACCAAGTTATCCCTGAAAGGGTCTTTGAAAAACCGCCCTCTGCAGAGCTTAGGCCAAATCAAAAGGACCAGGATGATCTTCCTCCCTATGAGATCCTTGACCCAATTCTAGAACTTTACCTTGAAGAGCGGCTTTCAGTGGATGAAATCTGTAAACGCGGGTTTGACGAAGAGACAGTCAAAAGGATAGTTAGGATGGTTGACAGGAACGAATATAAGAGAATCCAGGCCCCTCTTGGCCCCAAAATTACCTCAAAGGCCTTTTGCTGCGGAAGGCGCTATCCAGTAGCCCACGGCTATAGGCCCTTTTAATCTTTTACCATGGAAAAGGTCGATAAAGGCATTTTTATAAAAGACATAGTCTCAGGGGAAAGGATAACTGGAGTCTTTTGTGTTGGCGCAAAGAATCTTCTTAAGAAAAGGGATGGAAGCCCCTTTTTAGGGATAACCCTCGTGGACAGCTCAGGCCAGATAGAGGCAAGGATCTGGGACGATGCCGAAAGGCATTTCGAGGCCTTTAAAAAGGGTGACTTCATATCGGTTGACGCAGAGGCAGTCGAATTTAACCAAAAGATTCAGTTAAAGATAAATGGTCTCAGACAGGTGCCAGGGGAAGGAGTTGACATCAGCCATTTCCTTCCCACTTCACCCTGTGACTTGGATAAGGCCTGGAACAAGGTGGAAAGGGCCATTAAGGAAATCAAGGATGCAAGTCTAAGGGTGCTTTTGACAAATATTTTTAAAGATACCGGAATCAAAAAGGCCTTTAAAAGTGCACCTGCTGCCAAAAGACTGCACCATGCCTATATTGGGGGCTTGCTTGAACATGTGGCAAATCTTTTGGACCTTGTAAAGCTCGTGGTTAAAAAATATTCCCACCTAAAAAAAGACATCCTTGTTGCTGCCTCTATCCTCCATGACATTGGGAAAATAAGGGAGCTATCCTGGAAAACGCCTCCCATTGACTATACGGATGAAGGACGCCTTTTGGGCCATATAAATATTGGCATTGAGATTGTTGACAGGGCATTGGGAGAAATAGGCCTTAACCAAAATACAGGAAGTATCCTTGTGCTTAAACACATAATCTTAAGCCATCATGGTCAAAGGGAATATGGCTCCCCTGTCCTTCCAATGACTGAAGAGGCCATGGTCTTTCATCTTCTGGATGACATGGATGCAAAGCTGAATTTCCTTTCAGGCCTAAAGGATGTGAATAGGGAGAATGAAGAAGGATACAGGTGGTCTGATTATCAAAGGCTATTTGAAAGATATTTTTATCTCCCGCCTGAGGATCGGGAATTTTGGGGAAAAGAAAAAGGGGCCTCTGAAGACAAAAGAGAAGAACCTTCACAGCCAGGGCTTTGGGATTTTAAATAGCACTCACATTGTGCAATAACTTTTTCACCTTAATTATTGCTATCATCAAATATTCC
>JALXCD010000105.1 GCA_026991135.1 Deltaproteobacteria bacterium
CCTTTACAGGTGGCCTGCCTGAACTTTCTAATAAGGTTCCTTCATCCTATAAAAACAAAATTGAGAAAAATGGGCTTAAACTTGAAAAGGCAGAATACTGGTGGCTAAAATTTAATGATCCTACCCTTAACACATTGATAGAAAGGGCCTTTAAAGAAAATTTCAACCTGAAAGAGGCATTATTTAGGCTTACAGCAGCTGAGGCAGAAGTTAAAAAGGCAAATGCCACACTTTGGCCAGAAATTTCCGGACACATTGGAGGAGGCCAAAGGGCATTTGGCAATAAAAGCTCAAGCAACTACCAGTATGGCATCCAGGCATCCTTCGAAATTGATGTATTTCAAAGGCTAAAAAATTACAGATCTCAAAAAGTGCTTGAAAAAGAGGCCACCAAGGAAGATGTGAAGGCCTTGCTTTTGAGCCTTTCTTCAAGGGTTGCAGAGACCTATTACCAAATAATTAAATATAATCAAAAGATTAAAGTCCAAAAGGAGATTAATAAAGAGCTAGAAAAGACCTATGAACTTGTAAGACTGAGATATTTAAATGGCCTTGTAACTAGCCTTGACGTTTATCAAGCCCACCAGAACCTTATGGCCAACAAAGCCCTTATACCAGTTTATAAAGAAAGGCTTGAAGCAAATAAAAATGCGCTTTCTATACTTCTTGGTAAGCCCCCATCAGACCCCGAAATAGAATGCCTTGTTAATAGCCTAACCTGTGCAAGACTTCCAGAGCTTACCGTCTGGTTTGACCACGGACTTCCTTCTGAGCTTTTAAAGAATAGACCTGACATAAAGTCATCATATCTGAGGCTTTATGCCCAGGACAAAAGACTTGCACAGGCACTTTCTGATCTCTTTCCTAGATTTGAGCTATCTGCCATTTTTTCCGGAGAAAATATGGAGCCAGGCCATCTTTTTGACTACAGGGAGGCATTTTGGCAAGTATTTTTGAGAATGACACAGCCCATTTTCATGGGAGGAAGGTTAAGGGCCCAGGTAGAGATTGAACGTGCAAGGCTAAAGGAACTTTCAGCCAAATATGAATCCACGGTATTAAACGCCTTTAAGGAAGTAGAAGATATCCTTTCCCTTGAAAAAAGACTTAAAGAACACCTTGAGATTCTTAAAAAAAGGCTAAAGGACCTAGAAAAATCCATAAGGCTTTCCCTTTTTAGATACAGTTATGGCATATCTGACTTCTTACCTGTCCTTCAAGCCCAGACTAGCTACCAGACAGTAATTCAGGATATAATCTCAAAGGAATACGAGCTTATTGCAGCACGTATCGGACTTGCTAAGGTCATAGGTGGAAGGTGGATGGAAAACGAGCTTGAAAAACTCAGGGCTAAAAACATTAAAAATATAAAATGAAAAGGCTCTTACCATTAATAATCATTGCTATATTCATGGCCTTTTCCTTTTTTCTGATTAAGGCCAAAAAAGGGCCTCAAAGAAAAAAGGAGATAAAAAAAGAAGTTCTTGTTAAGGCGGAAAAAATTAAACCAGCTGGACCATTTATTCCCATAACAGTTACTGGAACAGTAAATCCAAAATATGTAATCGACCTTTCCACACAGGTTTCAGGCCTCATTACATGGGTAAATCCTAAGTTTATCAGAGGGGATTTTTTTAAAAAGGGGGATATCCTTTTTAAAATAGACGATACTGACTACAAAAGTGCCCTGGAGGAGGCAAAGGCAAGGCTAACAAAGGCAAAACTAGACTTAGAAATCATAAAGGCACGGGCAGATATTGCCAAAAAGGAGTGGGAGCTACAGGAACACAAACCCGATGAAAGGCCCCTTCCACTTGTCTTTTATAGACCACAGTATGAAAATGCTAGGCAGCTTGTTGAGGCAGCAAGGGCCGCAGTAAAAAGGGCAATGGTTGATCTAAAAAGGACAAAAATAATTGCCCCCTTTGATTGCTATGTCAAGGAAGAGAGTGTTGAAATTGGCCACTATGTCCATTCAGGCTCAAAGGTGGCAGAACTTGTCTATGCAAAAGAGGCAGAAGTGGTCCTTCCTGTTCAAGAAGAATATCTTCCCCTTATTGACTCCCAGAACAGGAATGGAGAGGGCTCTCATGTGGATATCTTTGTCCCTGGAATCGGAAAGGCCTTTAAGGGCCAAGTGGATAGAATTGCCCCTTTTGTAAACAAGAAAACCAGGATGGCAGATTGCTTTGTCCTTGTAAAAGACCCTTTTTGCCAAAATAAAAAGGAGAACTGTATTCCCCTTTCCATTGGCGCCTTTGTAAAGGCAGTCATTAAGGCACATGCCCCGAAAGAGACCTTTATAATTCCTGAAAGCGGTCTTAAGGGACTAAGAGAAATATATGTGATAAATCCCGAAGGACTCCTTGTGAAGAAAAGGATTAAAGTAATACACATGGACCAGAATCGTATCTGGATACAAGGTGATATATCTTTAAGGGATATGGTTGTCACATCTCCTGTAGATGAAGGCTTTCTTGGTATGCCAGTTACATTCTTTAAGGGAGATTAATAAATGAAAAAGGTCATCTCCTGGATGGCTGAAAACCATGTAGCAGCCAATCTCCTTATGTTGACCCTCCTTTTTGGAGGGCTTTTTTCTGTAAGCCTTATAAAACAAGAAATATTTCCTGACATTGAGCTAGATATAATTGAGGTTTCAGTTAGTTACTTTGGGGCAGGGCTAGAAGATATTGAGGAAGGGATTCTTCTTCAAGTTGAAGATGCCCTAAGGGGCATCGAGGGAATAAAGGAAATACGTTCTGTGGCAAGACAAAGTGTGGGCCAAGTATTTATTGAGGTCCTTCCAGAATATAATACCGACATTGTTCTTCAGGATGTAAAAAATGCAGTAGATAGAATAGTTACCTTCCCTGAAGCGGCTGAACGGCCCATAATCAAAAAACTAGTTAGGCGCAGACAGGTCCTTTACCTTGCAGTTTATGGAGATACTACAAAAAACGAGCTAAGGGACTGGGCAGAAAGAATCAGAGATGAGCTTTTGCTCCTTCCTGACATTAGCCAGGTCGAGCTAGAAGGTGTTAGCACCCATGAAATAACCGTTTCAATATCTGAAGATACACTCAGGCGCTTTGGAATAACCCTTAACGAAGTAGCATCTCTTATAAGAAAGTCATCCCTTGACATCCCAGCAGGCCAAATAAGGACTGCAGGAGGAAAAATTCAAATCCGCACAAAGGCCAAACGATACTGGGCTAGGGAATATAAAGACATAACAATACTGACAAAGGACTTTGGTCTTGTGCGTCTGGGAGATATCGCAACGCTAAAAGATTCCTTTAGAGATACAGACATCCTTTCTCGCTTTGATGAGAAACCTGCAATAATAATTGACGTTTTTAGGACAGGCGATGAAAGGCCCACAAAGATATCCAAAGAGGTTAAGGACTTTGTAAAAAAGATTTCTAAGAAACTTCCTCCCAATATCTACCTTTCTCTTTGGAAAGACCGCTCAATAATGCTAAAGGAGCGCATAAGGCTCCTTCTAAAAAACGCCCTTATGGGCCTTATTCTGGTAATTGTTATCCTTGGTGCCTTTCTTGAGCCTGGACTTGCCTTTTGGGTAATGCTTGGAATTCCTGTTTCTTTTCTAGGGGCCATGGCCTTCATGCCCTTTTTGGACGTATCCATAAACATGATTTCCCTTTTTGCCTTTATTATGGCCCTTGGAATTGTGGTGGATGATGCAATAGTCGTGGGTGAAAATTGCTATGAGCACAGGAAAAGGGGGCTTTCTCCCCTTGATGCGGCAACTGCAGGTACGGCCCAAGTAGCACTTCCAGTGATTTTTTCAGTTCTCACCACTGGGATCGCCTTTTCTCCCTTGCTTTTTATTGAAGGAAGCACTGGAAAATTTATTTCCGTCATACCTAAAATTGTAATCACAATCCTTGCTATATCCCTTTTTGAGTGTCTTTTTATACTGCCATCCCATTTAAATACCAAAAGGCCTGTTCTTAATGAAAAGGGAAGGATTTATTATCTTTTTACTGCAATTAGATTTTTTGTAGAAAGAAATCTTTCAAAATTTCTAGACAAAACATTTGAACCAGGACTTAAATGGCTTTTAAAAAATCGCTCTATTACAGTTTCCTTTGGTATAGGCATCTTAATACTTACCATTGCCCTAGTAGCAAGCGGAATAATAAAATTTCATTTTATGCCAAAGATAGAGGCAGATACCATCAAGGTGACTCTTAAGATGCTTCCAGGTGCAAGCTTCGAGGAGACAGTAAAACTAGTTGATTTTATAGAAAAAAAGGCAAAAGATTCAGTAAGACACTTTGAAAAGGAGGACCCAGACCTTTTCAGACACATTTACTCCCTTGTTTCGGGTCCTACCAAGGCCAAAATAACACTCATCCTTGCACCTTCCCAAGAAAGGCACATTTCTTCTTCAAGGGTTGCTGACCTTTGGAGAAAATCCATTGGCTCACTACCTGGAATTGAATACATAAGGTTTCAAAATGAATTGGTCCACCTCGGAGAAAACATACACATAAGGCTTTATGCCAAGTCCTTTAAGACCCTTGAAGAGGGTGGTGAAAAAATAAAAAATGCCCTAAGTTCCTATCCAGGAGTAAAGGACATCTCCTTTGACCTTGAAAGGGGTGAAAGGGAAATCCAGCTTCATCTTAAACCAGAAGCAAGGGCCCTTGGAATTACATCTTTGTATCTTGGCTCCCAAATAAGAGGAGCCTTTTATGGCGCCGAAGCCATTAGGATGATGCGTGGAGAAAATGAGGTTTGGATCATGGCAAAATATCCTGAAAAACTTAGGCGCCATCTATCGGCCCTTTTTAATATGTGGATTAAAACTCCTGATGGAGAGCGAATACCCTTAAAAAAGGCAGCTACCATCAAGGAGGTAAGGGCCTATAACGTCATAAACAGGGTTAACAGATTAAGAGTAATGAACATCACTGCTTCAGTTGATGAAAAGATAGCAAATTCAGAAGAGATATTAAATGATCTTAAGTTAGGATTGATTAAAAGGCTTCAAGATGAGCTACCTGGTCTTAAGATAAGTCTTGAAGGACAATCAAGGGCATCCTTTGAAGCCATGACCAGCATGAAACATGGTTTTGTTGTTGCCCTTTTTATCATGTATCTCTCCCTTGCAATTCCCTTTAGAAGCTATTTTTTGCCTATAATTGTCATGAGTTCCATACCCTTTGGAATTGTAGGAGCAATATTTGGCCATCTCCTTCTTGGCTATAACCTTTCAATTATGAGCCTTTTTGGAATGGTTGCACTTTCAGGCGTTGTTGTAAATGACTCTTTACTCCTCCTAGATTACGGAAGAAGACTAAGGAACAAGGGTTATTCTCCAAGTGAAGCTATACTTCTAGCAGCCAAAAGACGCTTTCGACCAATTATTTTGACTTCCCTGACGACATTTTTTGGCCTTTCCCCTTTGATTTTGGAAAAAAGTGTCCATGCCAAGTTCCTAATACCAATGGCCATAAGCCTTGCCTTTGGAATCCTCTTTGCAACTTTTGTAACTCTAATCCTAATCCCTGTCATATATCTTATTACACAGGATTTAAAAAATTTTAAGTTAATACATTCACTTTTTTAAATCCTTTTAAGACATTGCCGATATTAATATTAGGTCCTTAAGAAAAGTCCAAGAATCACTTCATTAATAAAGCCAAGGCTGCTTTTAATATCCTGTTGGTACGTCAAAAAATCAGGAAAGAGACTATAATATGGAAAATACCCAACCATTACAGAAAATTATTCAGCTTAAGGGCATTATTGATGCCCTCCCCGACCCCATTTGCCTAATAGATAAAGATCTTAACCTTGTTCATGGTAATAAGGCCCTCTTAAAACTTTTAAGCCTAGAAGAAGACGATGTAATTGGACAAAAATGTTTTCACATAATCCACAATTTGCATGAACCTCCTGAACATTGTCCAATTGAAGAGGTATTTAAAAGGAAAAAGACAGTTAAGACAGAAACCTTTGACGAAAGGCTCAATGGACATAACCAGCTCTTTTTTTATCCCTATATGGACCAGGACCAAAATGTTATTGGCGTTGTCCACGTAATAAAAAATATCAACAAAAGAAAGATACTTGAAAAGACCAACGAAGACCTTACAGAACAGGTCCTTCAGGCAAAAAAGTTTGAGGAAGTAGGAAGACTTGCTGCCGGAATCGCCCATGAGATTAATACGCCGACCCAATTTATCGGGACAAATATTGAATTTTTGGACGACTCTATAAATGACCTTTTTCATTTAATTGACGGCTTTTTGGATTTACTCAAAAAGATAAAATCCAATCCTGAATTCCAGAAGGCCTTGGAAAATAACATTAGTGAAATAGAAGAGAGGCTAGAGGAGGCAGACTATGACTATCTAAAAGAAGAAGTCCCTCTTGCCTTAACCCAGTCAAAGGAAGGGGTTGATAGGGTAACGAACATTGTAAGGGCAATGAAGGAATTCTCTCACCCAAGTCCCAAGGAAAAGCTACCAGTTGACTTAAATAAGCTCATAGAAACTACGGCAAGTATATCTAAAAACGAGTGGAAATATGTAGCAGATCTTGAACTTGACCTTCAGGAAGATCTTCCCCTTGTTACTTGTCAAAAAGACAAAATAGGCCAAGCCCTTTTAAATCTTATCATAAATGCAGCTCATTCCATAGGAGAAAAAAAGGAAAAAACTGGTCAGCAGGAAAAGGGAAAGATCACGGTCTCGTCAAAAAGGGACGGAGATTTTGTGGAAATTAAGATTGCTGATACTGGCACAGGCATTCCTGAAAAATACTGGGAAAAGATATTTGAACCTTTTTTCACTACAAAGGCGGTTGGAAAAGGAACTGGCCAAGGACTTGCCTTTACTAGGGAAATAATAGTTGAAAAACATAAAGGCACCCTTGACTTTGATACTGAAGTGGGAAAGGGAACCACTTTCATTATAAGGCTTCCTATAGGTCCTAAGTAGATGAAACTAGAGTACTCCACATCTGAACAAAGGAGTCAAATAAAAAGGCTTTTCTTTTTCCTTTCAATATCTTGGACAGTGCTCTTTCTAATGGCCACAGGTTATCATGTCTATTCAGTATTTAATAAAAAAAAGGACCTTGCCATAAACGAAGCGACAATCGCCTTTAACAAGGATGAAATTTATAGAAAGTGGAATGCCCTTCATGGCGGTGTCTATGCAAAGGTAGATGAAAAGACAAAGCCAAACCCATATTTGCATGTTAAAGAAAGAGACATAATCACTCCATCAGGCACAAGACTCACCTTGATTAACCCTGCCTACATGACACGCCAGGTCCAGGCCCTTGAAAGAAAAGAAAAGGGCATGCCACTTACCCATATTACCAGCCTTAAGCCTTTAAGCCCAATAAATAAGCCATTTCAATGGGAGGTTGAGGCCCTTAGATCCTTTGAAAAGGGCTCAAAACAATATGCTAAGATTGTTGACATAGAAGGAAAAGAAGTCCTTAGATTCATGAGGCCCTTTTATGTAATTAAACCATGTCTTAAATGTCATGGACAACAAGGCTACAAAATTGGAGATATAAGGGGCGGAATTAGTGTTCAGATACCTCTTGACAGACTGGCGGGCATAACAAACCTTTCCGTAATAAAGGTTATTTTTATAAACAGTCTATTGTGGCTCCTGGGTATCCTTGGAATTGGCTTTGTATTAACAAAACTTGAAGGTGAACTTGAAAAAAGGGCCAAGGCAGAAGCAAGGCTTAAGGCCTTTATGAAAAGCGTTGATAATCTAAAAGATGGCCTGATAATGGCAAATCCTAAGGACCTTAAGATATTTTTTGTTAACAAAGGTGCCCTCAGGCTTTTTGGAATAAATGATAAGAAGAAGCTATATGGAAAACATTTCTTTGATGTTTTGGGATTAAAAAGAAAAAAGTTTTGTGAAAACATTGATTGCTTACTAGATGATGGAAAGCCACTTCTTTTTGACACCACTCTAAGTGTAAATGGCATTGAAAAACCTATTGAAATTAGCATTCAATATGTAAGGCCCAAAAACTATCATGAAAGACTAGTTATCCTTATAAAGGATATAACCTTTAGAAAAGAGGCCGAAGAAGAAAAGAAAAGACTTCAGGCAGAACTTCTTCATTCCCAGAAACTAGAATCTGTTGGAAGACTTGCAGCAGGCCTTGCACACGAAATTAATACGCCAGCACAATACATCGTTACCAACATCAATTTTGTAAAGGATGCAGTCTTTGACCTTTTGGAAATTGCAAAACGATGCGATGACCTTAAAAAGCGCTTCCTAAAAGGAGAAAATATAGACCAGGAGATAAAAGAGCTTTCTGAATTAATAGAAGACTGTGATCTTGAATTTCTAGAAGAAGAGATTCCAGATGCCTTTTCTCAAACAGAAGAAGGACTTGAAAGAATTACTTCCATTATAAAGGCCCTAAAAGAACTTGCAGGTCATGAGTCCACATCTAAGCAACCTGCCAACATTAATCAAATCATAAAAACAGCAGCAACAATAAGTCAGAATGAATATCGCTTTATTGCAGAGATCATCCTAGATCTCGATGAGAATATCCCACTTATTCAACTATCCAGTGCAGAATTGGGCCAAGCAATACTTAACCTAATCACAAATGCAGCCAGGGCCATTGAAAAAAAGATTGGAAAATCACCGGGAAAAGACAAAGGTACAATCACCATCACCACCAGAGACAAAGAAGATTTCATAGAAATTAAGGTGTCAGATACAGGAATCGGAATTCCAGAAGATATTAGGGAAAAGATTTTTGACCCGTTTTTTACAACCGAAGAAGTTGGAAAGGGCATGGGACAAGGACTAACCATCACTTACAATGTAATCACCCAAAAATTGGGTGGAACATTAAAATTTGACACACAGGAAAATCAAGGGACCACCTTTATCATCAAGATTCCAAAGGGGAAATAGGGATGGAAGCAGAAATAAGGGCCAAAAAGAAGAAAAGACGTGTCCTTTTTGTAGATGATGAGAAAAGGGTCTTAGATGGACTTAGAAGAATGTTAAGACCATTTAGAAAAAGTCTAGAATTACACTTTGCCCTAAATGGAAAAGATGCCCTGGAGCTTATGAATGATAAAAAATTCGATGTAGTTGTTTCAGATATGAGAATGCCTGGGATGGATGGTGCAGAATTTTTAATGAAAGTCAAAGAAAGATATCCGGAAACCATGAGGATCATACTTACAGGTCAGACATCCCAGGAAGCAACTCTCAGGGCCATTGGCATTGCACATCAATTTTTGGATAAGCCTTGTGAACCAGAAAAGCTTAAATATGTGCTTGAACGTGCAGTATTCATCAAAAAATTGATGACTCATCCCAAACTTGAGAAGATAGTTGCCGGTATTGGCGCACTTCCACCCCTTCCTGACATCTATAAGGAGATTCAGACAAAGCTTTCCGACCCTGATGTTAGTATCCAAGAAATTGCCGAGATAATTGAAAAGGACATATCCATGTCTGCAAAGATACTCCAGTTGGTAAATTCTGCCTTTTTTGGACACTTTTCACATGTAGAAAGCCCTGAAAAGGCAGTGCACCTCCTTGGACTTGAAACCATAAAATCCATTGTCTTGACCTTGAGAATTTTTGAGCAATATGAAGGCATTGAAAATATGCCATTTTCAATGAAGGACCTTTGGATGCACAGCCTCAGAGTAGGACAACTTTCCAGACTTATTGCAGGCTCTATGACAGAAAAACAGTCAATAATAGATGATGCATTTATTGCCGGCATGCTTCATGACATTGGAAAGTTACTTTTAGGGGTTAATAAGCCTCAAAAATACCAGGATGCTTTAGAGCTTGCTGAGAACGAATCCATTAGTATTTATGAAGCAGAGACAAGGCTTTTTGGGGCAGGCCACGCAGAGATAGGGGGATATCTTATTGGACTCTGGGGGCTTCCAGGACCAGTGATTGAAGCCATAGTATATCACCATCGACCTCAAAAATATCCATCTAAGGAATTCGATGCCCTAACTGCTGTATTGGCAGCAGACTTTTTGGAGCATGAAAAACATCCGGAAAACAAAATCGGAAACCCATCACCAATTCAAGAGAAACATTTCGAAAAAATAGGTTGTCTTGAAAAATTTGATGAGTGGCAAAGGATAAGGGATGAAGGAGAAGAACTTAAGGATGAACTATAGGGTCCTATTTGTTGACGACGAGGAAAATGTCTTAAGGGCCATTAAAAGACAGCTTAGAAAGAAATTTAATATTACCACGGCTCAGAGCGGAAAAGAGGCCCTTGAACTAATCAACTCATCCAAGGAAACCTTTGCTGTAATAATTACAGACATGAGAATGCCAAAGATGAATGGCATTGAACTTCTTGAAGAAGTAAAAAAAGTTTCCCCAAATACAGTAAGAATGATGCTTACTGGAAATGCTGATCAGGAAACTGCAATTCGCGCAGTAAATGAAGGGGCCATATTCCGTTTTCTAACAAAACCATGCCCTGCTGAGGTTCTGGAACAGGTAGTAAAGCTTGGAATAAAACAATTCAGGCTGATAATGGCAGAAAAGGAACTTATCGAAAAGACCTTGAGTGGAAGCATCAAGGTCCTTGCAGAGATACTCAGTCAGGTAAGCCCGGCTGCCTTTAGCCATTCAATCCGCATAAAGGAATATGTTGAACAAATAGTGAGGGAATTAAAACTTCCTATGGCCTGGCAATTCCCAATAGCAGCAGAGCTATCTCAGCTAGGTTGTGTAACTCTGCATGGTGACATCTTGGAAAAATACTATTCAGGCCTTGAATTAGACGAAGAAGAACGAAGAATGTTCAATTCCCATCCAGAAATTGGGGCAAAGCTCCTTGCCCATATTCCAAGATTTGAGGCAATTGCTCAAATGATAAGATTACAAAACAAAAGATTTGATGAATACGAATCCCAGGCGGTGACAAATAAGGAAAAGATAATCTGGCTTGGAGGCCAAATTTTAAAGGCAACCCTTGATTTTGATAGACTAATTTTCCTTCAATACTCAAAGTTTAAGGCCCTTACGGAAATGGAGAAGAGGGAGGGTGAATATAACCCCAATATTCTAAGGCTTCTTTCAAATATAAAGATAAGGGGCATGGGCCTTGTTCCCAAAAAGCTCTATGTCACAGATTTTAATATTGGAATGATAATAAACCAAGATATCCATGCCAAAAATGGGATGCTTCTTGCTTCAAAGGGACAAGAGGTCGCTTTTACCATAAAACAAAGGTTGCTGAACTTTTCAAAGACTATAGGTGTTGAACAACCCATAGAGTGTTTAGTGCCAAGTTAATAGATAGAGGGTGAAAGATGAATATAAAAATTTTGATCGTGGACGATGACTAAAGAATTTTAGATTCAATGAAAAGGATACTTAAGAGGGATGGGTATAAAATAGGTTTTGCAAGTAATGGCCTTGAAGCCCTTAAAAGGATTAAAACCATGAAGCCTCACATAGTAATTAGTGATTTTAAGATGCCAATAATGGATGGCCTTACATTTTTAAAACGGGTCAGAAAAGAACACCCTGAAATATTGACTATTATGGTTACAGGGGTTTCAGATGTGAATATCGCTATGGAGGCAATAAATGACATTGGCATCTACAAATTTCTAATAAAGCCCTTTGATTTCAACTACCTCAGAACCTCAATACAGAGGGCAGTGGAGATATTAGAATTAAGACATGAAAAGACAGCTCTTACTAAAAAACTTAAGGAAAGGGATGCACTGATAAGGCAGCTAGAGAAGGAACATCCTGGAATAACCAAGGTCAAAAGGGATCAGGAAGGCAATATAGTTTGGTAATTCTTCTATCTATTCACATTTTAAATATAAAGACCCATCAAGATCAGAGTCCATCAAATAAACCTTAATTCCAAGCCCCTTGGCCCTATTGCAAATAGTATCATCAATCTTTTCTCCGTCCCCAAGTCCTTTTTCATATTCCACATCAAAAACAGGCTTGAGACTTTTCACAAAGGGACTTGCCTTTTCACATTCTCCCTGCTGAAAACACTCTTCGGTCAGGAGAAAATCAAAATAACCAACAAGTTCCCGTACCTGTTCAAGGTCATTTTTTAAACCAATGCTTAAACCGTATTTATGGGCAGTTTCTGCCAAAAATCTATTGAATAAAAGCTGGTCGCTATAGCTTAAATCAAAACCTGTATCATTTTCATAACCATCCACATTATCTGGCTCAATTCCATCACAGCCCTTTTGGGCAGAAAGACGAATCCTTTCTGCCATAATATCCCAGACATTTTCTGACCTTATATCCAGCCATCTTTCTCCTTCCCAGCCCTGGAGTCTTTTTCCAATCTCTTTATTGGAAAATTTATTGGCATCAGGTCGCCAATTTTCAACAGTCCCGGCAGAAAAATAACATATCACCCTTTTGCCTTGTGCCTTAAGTAACTCAATCACATTTTCATCAGTATCAAATAGATCAACATCATAGATATCTGCAGAAACAGCAGTATTTATTTCACCTTGTAACTGCCAGTAGAAAGTTGAATCCTTGGTGGGATGAAACCAGTGTTGGCCATAACCATTGACGATAAAAAGCCAAGGCCCCGGTGGCACATCCTTAAAATCAACAAATTTCCAACTAATTTTGTCTATATCTGAAAGGCCTAGATAATCTCTGACTGCTGGAGAACAGTCTATTCCCGCCCTTTGATTTTTCATATTTTTAGGAAGCGATGGCCCGAATACGTATCTCCAGTCATCTTCTCCAAATGGCCCAACATCTTCCCATTGAGCATAAGCTATTTTATTTCCTTTTCTTATGGCAACCCACCGATCCTTCAAAAGCGACCCTTCTTTTATATGGCTTTTCATGGCCCAGGGAATTCTAAATAGTGCATCATCTTTCCTTTCTCCGTTGTCATCAAGATCATTGTAGGGCAATGCAATGTAAAATGGATTTTCATTGGGTAAAAATCCAGAGGGGAAATATCCATTTCTATTTTCAGGGTCATCTATTCCGCCATAATGACTGGTCCAGTCTTCATCCCAGGCACTTTTTGAATTTGAGATATATCCATTTTGAGGCCCCTCTTTTTCACCAATCCAGAAGATGGTTGAAGTTACATCCTTATGCCAAAAAATCATGGATGAGACAAAAAGCCTTGAAGGTGGACTCAACTGACCACTCCCAGCAATAGATTCTTTAGAGATAAATTGCATTTGAAAGATTAAAAGGTTCAAAAGAATTATTAAAAATGTTAATATCCTCGAACTCATCATTATTCCTTCTTGTTAATTTTTTGTTTTTTTGGGCTTTACAGCAATTAATATGCCTTTTGGTCCATAACTTCATGTCTGAACCTCCTGACAACAAAAAGACCACTCGAAAGGCCTTTCTTTTGGTTGGCTTTCTTATCGTCTTTTCATCATCAATAATAATCCCATGTATCACTTTGGCTGCAAAAGTTGAGGTACAAATAAAGGGAATTGATAAAGAGCTTAAAAAAAATTGCCTTGAATTTCTATCCATATATCAAGAAGGGAAAGAAAGGGAGCTTGGAGTTGGACGAATCCTTTATCTTCATAAAAAGGCAATAGAAGAAATTAAAAAGGCCCTTATGCCATTCGGATATTTTAAACCCAAGATAGAAGCAAGCATAAAGCCCATTGATAAAGAAAAAAAGAAATGGCTTTCTATTTATAATATTCAAAAAGGACCTCGTATAAGGATCTTCAAGATAAATTTTGATATAACTGGAATGGGCAAAAAAGATCCTATACTTTCTTCTTTAAAACCTCCCTTTAAAAAGGGAGACTTTTTTGACCAAGAACTTTACGAGGGATTTAAGAAAAAAATCCTTGAGACAGCATTAGAGGCTGGCTATCTAAAGGCCAAATTAAAGGAGCACAAGGTCCTTGTAAATCTTAATAAATACCATGTTACCATAAGGCTTCTTCTTTCCACGGGAAATAAATTTCACTTTGGAAAAATCAGTGTGATTGGCTCCAGGCTTTCAAAAGGTTTTATAAAAAAATTTACTAGCTTCAGAGAAAATGACCCATATTCTCCTCAAAAGGTCCTTGAATTCAAAAAGCGCCTTTTGGATTCAGGTTATTTTAGCGATGTTGACATAAAGCTTGTACCTCAAAAGAAATATATTGTGGATCTTAAGGTGATAGTCTCCATGAAAAGGCCCAATATTTATAAAATTGGAGCAGGATATGCTTCTTATGATGGTCCGAGGCTTAAAATGGAGTGGCAGCGAAGATATCTGAATAAAAAAGGACATAAGCTAAAGACCAAACTCCAAGTATCCAGAAGAGAGAGTTTTTTGAGTCTAAAATATGTCATTCCTGCCTCAAGGCCCTATAGCGATTATCTTTCCCTTGAACCTGAAGCCAAATGGTATGACACTGAAAGTAAGACCGGGCAACGGTACAAACTTGATTTTTTATATTCCGTGGCCACTGAAAGCGGTTGGAGGAGAAATGCAGGAGTAAATCTTGAATATGAGAGATATAAGGTAAATGAAAAGACTTCAACAAAGGGAGAACTTTTACCCTACATCTGGTGGTATAAGTCCTTCTCTGACAATCTCCTTTATCCAAGACAAGGATACATGATGAAATTTGGTCTAAAGGCCGGCATAGCAGGGCTTTTAACCTCTTCTTCCTTTTTAAGGTCCTTTTTTGATGGAAAACTCATAAAAAGCCCTACTGATGACACAAGGCTCATTTCCAGAATGAATCTAGGCTATATCCTCACTAGAGACATTACAGAAATATCTGCATCAAATAGATTCTTTGCAGGTGGACTTTCAAGCATAAGGGGATTTTCCATTGATCAGTTGGGGCCAATTGACCCGGAGACAGGAGATGTGGTTGGAGGAAGATATCTGGCCATCTTTAGCCTCGAGTTTGAAAAGACCATTTACAAGAAATGGAGCGGTGCCATATTTTGTGATACTGGAAATGCCTTTGACCCTGATTTTAAAAACAAGGTGGCCATTGGAGCCGGATTTGGGATAAGATGGCTTTCTCCGCTGGGCCTCGTTCGATTTGATTTTGGCTTTGGTGTTTCAGAAAATCCTGTGCCTTTCAGGTTCTATTTTTCAATTGGCCCTGACTTTTAAAAATACATGAAAAGGCCTTATCCATTTAAGATCATCGCCATTTTTGTATTCTGCCTTTTTTTCATCTTAATTGCATTTCTCTATTGGATTCTTGGAACTAGCTCTGGACTTAGGGCATCAATGACAATTGCCAATAAAATTTCTCCTTATTATTTCACGGCACATGGAATAAAAGGCTCAATACTAGGTGGTCTTTATCTTGAAGAGATTTTTATCAGGGGAGATGATTTTAAAATAAATTCAAAAAAAATAGATATTAAATGGCGTCCTTTAAGACTCTTTGAAAGAGTTCTTAAAATAGATGAAATAGGAATTGGAAATTTAAGCGTATCTTTAAAAAAATCCAAAGATGACAATAAAAATAAGGGTGAGATATTACCTAAAAAAATTGACATCCCTATTGATATTCATCTTAAAAGGCTCCATATTTCACAGTTCGTAATTAAAGAAGATGACAAAAAAATATTTTATGGCAGAAAATTTTCAACCTCTTTTGTTATAAAGGAAAACATTTTTCATCTAAACTCTCTGGATCTTACTGCCCTTAATAGATTCAGGCTTCTTGATGCAAAGGGCATTTTCAATACCAAAAAATTAAATTTCTCTCTGTCCCTAAAGGTAAGGTCTTCTTTAAAGGACAAGATCTTTTTATGCCGAGGCAGCCTTTTTGGTAATACGCAAAAGATAAATATCAAATCAACTGTCTTTGAGCTTAAGGATAAAAAGGAGTCAAAAAGACTTATTTCTGTAATGGGAGATATCTATCCACAAGAAGGAATAGCATTTAGAACTAGATGGGTTTTAACCAAATTTAGACCAGAAATTTTTAAAGAAGGCATTCCGGGTATCTTCTCTGGAAATATCGATCTTTCAGGAAGAATAAAAAAGAAACCTTTTATAAAAATTCATATCAAAAATGCCTTTTCAAAGGTTTATGGGAAGGAACTTTCAATTAACGGGATATCACGGATAGAAAAAGAAAACATTTCCATTGACTCTTTGTATCTAAAAGCAAAGGACTCCTCTGTTTTTATTAATGGAATGCTAGATAAAAAGGGCTCAATCTTAAATATAGATTTTAAGTCCAAGAACATTTCTGATCTATTTGATATTAAAGATACTGAACTTTTTATAAAAGCAAGGCTGTCTTCAAGAGATTTAACATCTATAAAAAGCAAGATAAAAATAGATGTGAGGGTAATTGCAGCAACTAATAAAGAT
>JALXCD010000106.1 GCA_026991135.1 Deltaproteobacteria bacterium
TTGAGATACATCAATATTGACCCATTCCCCGCCATGGGTTGCATGAGCCCAAATATTCCAGGCATCTAATTGAATACCTGGTGAATAATCATTATTAATAGTATAAACTTTTATCATAAAATAACTGGTTGGATTTCCTGAATTTGGGATATAAACACTTACCCGCTCTATTTTGACTGGATAAGGATTTGCAGAAAAACGAACAGCTATTTCACTTCCTTTATTGTATGAATATGGTGAAATCCACAAGTCACTAATTCCATCATCGTAATAAATTTCTCTTATATTTCCTGCAAATAGATTTGAGTTAATAAAAAGCATCAGCATTGTTAGGTAAACGATTTTTTTCATATTCGTCTCCTCCCTCCCCTGTGAAATTTTTATCTGTAATTACCATATAATTTAAGAATTTAAAGATAAAAAGTTAAACTGGAGTTTTAATCCAACACCAAATTGAATAAACGCATTTATCTAAATTAGTTGATTATGGACATTGTGAAGGAGGAAAAGAGCTGGTAACATTTTTTAGCAAAAATTTCTTGTGAAAATTCGGGATGGAAAAGGACTTTTTTAGGCTACTTCCTACAAAGAGGGTTTGGGAGATACTTGACTCCTTTAATGTCCTTTCTTCAGAAACCATTGAAGTTAGTGAGGCCCTTTGGAGAATAACCTCTAAAAATGTCATCTCCCCCGAGGACCTTCCCCCTTTTCCACGCTCCACCATGGATGGCTTTGCAGTTAGGGCAAAGGATACCTTTGGTGCCAGCGAGTCAGAGCCTGGCATACTAAGGGTCATATCAGAAATAAAGATGGGTGAGGATGCCTCCAATATTGAGATAGGTCCTGGCGAGTGCGTAAAGATATGGACAGGTGGCCATCTTCCAAAAGGGGCAGATTCTGTCTTGATGCTTGAATATACAAGGGGGCTTGATGAAAAGACCATTGAGATTTTTAAGGCCGTTGCCCCTGGGGAAAATGTGATCTTAAAAGGAGAGGATTGCAAAAGGGGGGAAGTAGTAATCAAAGGGGGCACAAGGCTAAGGCCCCAGGAGCTTGGACTTATGTCAGCCCTTGGCATAAAAAAAGTAGATGTTACCAAAAGGCCAAGGGTTGCAATCATAAGCACCGGGGATGAGATATGCCCTGTTGATGAGATCCCTTCCTTTGGAAAGATAAGGGATGTAAACTCCACCACCCTTTCCTCCTTAATCAAGATGGATGGGGGAATACCGATTCCACTAGGAATTATCCAAGATTCCAGAAAGGACATTTTATCCGCAATAAAAAAGGCCATTTTTGAAATGGATGCAGACGTCTGTCTCATCTCAGGGGGTAGTTCCGTTGGGGCAAGGGACTATACGGTCTCTTGTTTTAAAGAAATTTGTAACAGCCCTCCACTTGTCCACGGGGTGGCAATAAGGCCTGGAAAGCCAACCATAATCTCAAGGCTCAACAACAAGGCCCTTTTCGGCCTTCCAGGGCATGTGGCCTCCTGCATGGTGGTCTATCTTCTTTTTGTCCACTATCTAATTTACAAAATAACAGGTATAAAAGACGAATCCCCCTTTAGGAGGGTCTTTGCCAGAAGCACCCAGGCCATTCCTTCTGTAATCGGTAGAGAGGATTACGTCCGGGTTAGGCTAAAAAGGGCAGAAGGGAAAAATTGGTATCTTTTAGAGCCTGTCTACGGAAGGTCAGGGCTTATTTCAACCCTTGTAAAGGCAGATGGCCTTCTTGTAATCCCGAGGGATTGCGAAGGCATTTATCCTGATGAAGAGGCAGAGGTGATACTCCTTCCATGAAAAGAAGAATCTATCTTAAGATGATGGAGCTTTCAAAGGCAAGAAGGCTTTTGCTTTCAAGGTTTTTCCCAGGGGAACTTGTTGGTGAAGAGGAGATCGATAGCCACCTTGCTTGCCAAAGGGTCCTTTCAAGGCCTGTTTTTGCAAAGGTTTCAAGCCCAGGTTTTCATTCTGCTGCAATGGATGGCTATGCAGTCCTTTCCGAGGATACCTTTGCTGCAAGGGATGACAGTCCCGTAAGGCTTACCATTGGCAGTGAGGCCATTCCGATAAATACAGGTTTTAAGATGCCTTCTGATAAAAACGCAGTCATAATGGTTGAACATGCCATTGAATCCGAGAATGGAAAGACCATTGAGATAAGAAGCCCTGTCTTTCCCTGGCAGAATGTAAGAAAGGTGGGAGAGGACATTGTTTCAAGGGAGCTTTTATTCCCAACAAATCACCTCCTTGCTCCCTATGACCTTGGGGCCCTTCTTTCAAGCGGAAATAAAAGGGTTTGGGTCTGGAAAAGGCCCATAGTGGCAGTCATCCCAACAGGCTCTGAACTGATTTCGGAAGATGAGATTGAAGAAAAGATGGAGAAGCTCGCTGAGGGCTTTACCATAGAGTCAAATTCTTCAGTCCTTTGCGCCCTTACTGAAAGATTTGGCGGAATTCCAAGGCCTCATAAGATTGTAGAAGACGACAGGGAAAGGATCTTTGAGGCCGTAAGGGAGGCCGTAGATTCCGATGCCCACGTAATCCTTGTAAATGCCGGCTCTTCTGCAGGAAGTGCCGATTACACAGTCGAAATCATCGAGGCCCTTGGCGAGGTCCTTTGTCATGGCATAACCATAATGCCTGGAAAGCCCACAATCATTGGAATAATAGACAAAAAGCCTGTAATTGGAATCCCTGGCTATCCTGTTTCAGCAGTCATGGCCTTTGAAAAGATCGTGGCCCCTCTCCTTTTAAGGCTTCAGGGAAGGGACAGAGAACCACCCGTAAAGGTTGAGGCCATTCTTTCAAAGAGCCTTCCATCAAGGTCAGGGATTGAGGAATTTAGAAGGGTCATTGCAGGAAAAGTGGGTGAAAGGATTGTGGCATGTCCAATAAAAAAGGGGGCAGGCTCCATCACCACCCTTACAAGGGCAAACGGGATACTTAGAATCCCCCTTGAATGTGAAGGCATAAGGGAGGAAAGCCTGGTTGAAATAGAGCTTATAAGGCCCTGGCAGGACCTTGATAGAACTCTTATTGTCATAGGAAGCCACGATCTGAGCCTTGATATCCTAAAGGATCATCTTAAAAAGGATACCCCTTCCATACAGATGGCCTCAAACCATGTAGGAAGCCTTGGGGGCATTGTGGCTCTTTCAAAGGGGCTTTGCCACATGGCAGGAACACATCTACTGGATGAGGAGACAGGGGATTATAACATCAGCTACATAAAAAGATATGCAAAGGGTCTAAAGGCAGTTCTTGTAAATCTTTGCTATCGCCAGCAGGGCCTTATTGTCCAGAAGGGAAACCCAAAGTCCATAGAAGATATCCATGACCTTTTAAGAGACGATGTTACCTTTGTAAACAGGCAGAAAGGCTCTGGCACAAGGGTCCTTCTGGATTATCAGTTAAGGCGCCTTGGGCTTAATCCTTCCAGGATTTCAGGCTATGACAATGAGGAATACACCCACATGGCAGTAGCCGTAAGCGTTTTAAGCAAAAAGGCAGACTGTGGTCTTGGGATACTTTCTGCTGCAAGGGCCCTTGGGCTTGACTTTATCCCCATTGTGGAAGAAAGATATGACCTTTTGATACCAAGGGCACTATGGAGTTCAGAGGTCATCGAGGCGGTAATGGATATAATCAACACAAGATCATTTAAGGATGAGGTTAAGGCCCTTGGAGGTTACAGTCTGAGGGATACGGGAAAGGTCTTTTTTGAATCATGAAGCCCCAAAAAGGTGATGCCCTTTTGATAGTTGATGTCCAGAGGGATTTTCTCCCAGGAGGTGCCCTTTCTGTGAAGGAAGGGGATAAGGTAATTGGGCCCATAAATAGGTTAATTTCCCTTTTTTCAAAAAGATCCCTTCCAATTTTTGCAACAAGGGATTGGCACCCAGAGGATCACTCATCCTTTAAAGAATTTGGAGGCATCTGGCCTTCCCACTGCGTGGCAGAAAGTAAGGGGGCAGCCTTTCCGGAAGATCTAAGGATTCCTAACGACGCAATAATCATTTCAAAGGGCACAAAAAGGGAAAAGGATGCCTATTCAGGCTTTGAAGGAACTATCCTTTTTGAAGACCTTAAAAAACTTGATGTAAAAAGGCTTTTTGTTACAGGGCTAGCCACTGACTATTGTGTGTTAAATACGGTTCTTGATGCCTTAAGGCTTGGCTTTGAATGCATAGTTATTGAAGATGCAATAAGGGCAGTTGACCTTAAAGAGGGAGATGGCCAAAGGGCCATTAAAAGGATGAAGGATAAGAGTGCAATTTTTTTAAGGCAAGGCGAGATAGAGTAGAAAGATGGAATCCCCCCTCCTTACAGACTACTATCAGCTTACAATGGCAGAGACCTATCTAAAAAAGGGTCTTACAAAAAGGGCCTCCTTTGAACTTTTTATAAGAAGGCTTCCAAAGGTAAGAAATTTTTTGGTTTCAGCAGGGCTTAGCCAGGCCCTATCCTTTCTAAAATCCTTTAGATTTAATGAGGAAGATTTAGAGTACCTTAAGACTTTAGGGTTTTCCAATGTCCTTCTTGATTATCTAAAGGATCTAAGGTTTAAAGGAACTGTTTATGCCCTTCCTGAAGGGACCATCTTTTTTGAAAACGAGCCCATAATAAGGATTGAGGCAGAGCTTCCCCTGGCACAACTTGTTGAAACCAGGCTTATTAATATACTTCAGTTCCAGACCCTTGTTGCCAGTAAGGCAGTAAGGTGCGTTTTGGCCGCAGAGGAAAGGCCAGTTGTTGATTTTGGTCTAAGAAGGGCCCATGAATTCAATGCCGGGCTTTTGGCAGCAAGGGCTACCTATATTTCAGGCTTTTCAGGGACATCAGTGGTCCTTGCAGGAAGGCTCTTTAATATCCCGGTTACAGGCACCATGGCCCATTCCTTTATCCTTTCCCATGAAAGAGAAGAACAGGCCTTTAGAAACTTTATTGAGATCCATCCAGATGCG
>JALXCD010000107.1 GCA_026991135.1 Deltaproteobacteria bacterium
AAAGAAAAGATATAAAGACGTCTTTTCGAGTATAAGCTCGTGTACACACCAAATGAATCAGCCACTTCAAATCATTATGGGAAAAATCGAGTTAATACTATTAGACCTCATGAATGAAAAAGAAGGGTCATCGAGAGAGCTATTCGATAACCTCACCCAAATAAAAGAGCAAATTCACTATGCCTCAGAAATAAATCAAAAGATAAATCGCCTTAGTAAGATATAGTTCTTAAGATCCTTTCATCACGTGTTAATAAAATCGTCATCTATAAAACTTTCTGTTTTTATGGCAAATTTTATTTTACATAATGTATCTTATGCGACATTTAATTTATGTTTTTTAATAGCCCTGCTTCCATTAGATTGAGATTAGATTGGCCAAAAATAAATTTCTCGGTTACTATTTAATTTAATATGGCCAGATGGTATCCGTTATGCGTATATGGATGTGGAAATCCACTTTTTGGAGATGATGGTGCCGGATATGCTGTAATTTCTCTTTTAAAAAAAAGAATTACTTCAAATTTAATATTCATAGAAAATGCAGGAACTTCTATTAGAGAAATCCTTTTTGATTATTTGATAAATCCTGCCATAAGGCCAAAACAAATTATACTTGTTGATGCCGTTAAAATTTCTGGCGCCTATCCAGGTGAAATATTGGAGATTGATCCTGAAAAATTTTCCTTTACAAGCCAAGGTGATGTTTCTCTTCACCAATGTCCCACTATGAACATGCTTTTAGATTTAAAAAGACACTCTAATATCCTTATAAAATTTTTTGGCATTCAAGCATTAGAAATACCTTATGACATAAGGCCTGGCCTTTCTAATCCAGTAAAAGATTCAGTAATTAGACTTGCCGATAAGATTTCTAATATTGTCAATGGATTTCTAAAAAATTAAAAAATAATATGAAATTCATAAAAGTAGCACAGGAATGGCTTGGGGCATGTTCTGGTTGTGAAATCGCAATGTTAAACATGGGAGAAAAGTTTTTTGATTTATTAAAAAAGATAGAAATGGTGCATATGCCCCTTCTTTTTGACCACAAGACTTTTGATGAATTTCAGGATGCTGAAATTGAAATAAGTGTAGTTTCAGGTTGTGTAATAAGTGAAGGACATCTACATCTTTTAAAAAAAATTAGAGAAAAAAGCCAAAAATTATGTGCCTTTGGAACCTGCGCAACACATGGAGGCATCCCTTCCCTTTTAAACAGTTGGTCAACAGATGTTGCCCTTAAGGAAATTTTTTCTTCAAATTCTAAGAAAGATCATCTTACTTTTCCAAATAAAGACCTTTCAGGCTTTTTAGATAGAGTTTATGCCCTGGATGAGTTCGTAGAAGTGGATATACTGTTGCCAGGATGCCCGCCAAGACCTTCACTTATTCGAGAATTTCTATCAAAATTGATTAAAGGTGACTTTCCTTCCCTTCCAAATAAAAGTGTCTGTGACACTTGCCCAACATTAAGATTTGGTAAGGGTCGAAAAGGTATTATTAAAAGGCCTATGGAAAATCCAGAGTATGATCCTAATGAACCAATAGAGAAAATGCGCTGTTTTCTTGAGCAAGGCTATTTATGTATGGGGCCAGTAACTTTAGCTGGATGTGCCTTTGACGATGGCCCCCCCTGTATCAAAGCAAGGACGCCATGCAGAGGATGTTATGGACCTGTTTATCCAGTTGGAAATCAGATGCTTGAGATGATGAATGCCTTGGCAAGTGTTGGCATTGAATGGAAAACCATTATAGATAGGCGCTCCCTTTTGAGATTTTCTGGGGCCCATGGCCTTTTAGGGCCCTACCCTGGTTCAAAACAAAATAAAAAATGAATGCTAATATCCATATAAATCCCATTACCCGCATAGAAGGCCATGCGAGTGTAAAGATTTTTCTTGATGAAAAAGGAGAGGTAAAAAAGACTAGACTTCTGATCCACTCTCTGAGAGGATTTGAAAAATTCGTTCAGGGCCGTCCTGCAGAAGAAATTCCAAGGATTGTCACAAGGATTTGCGGCATTTGCCCGTGGATGCACCATCTTGCCGCGTCAAAGGCAATTGACAATTGTTTTGATATAAGACCACCGTTAGCAGGAAATTTATTAAGAGAATTATGTCATCTCTTGGCTCATATCGGCGATAAAATTCTTCATTTCTTTTTCTTGGCAAGTCCAGATTTTCTAATTGGTCCTGAAAAAAGCCATTACTCTGTAAGAAGCATAATTGGAATTGCCAAAAGCTTTCCAGACTTTACTTCAAAGATTGCCAGGATGAGACAACTTGTCCATGAAATGCTGGAAAGCTTTACAGGAAGGTCCATCCATCCTGTTGCAAGTGTAGTTGGTGGTTTTTCTAAACCAATGCTTGAAGAAGAAAGAAAAGAGCTTTTAAAGGCAGCATCAAAACTGCTGGATTTTGCCCTATTCTCCCTAGAATTTGCAAAAAAAGATATATTTGGCCCTAACCAAGACCTATTTGAAAATTTAGGTACTATAGAAACTGGCTTTTTGGGCATGGTAGATAACAGTGGGAATCTTGAGTTATATAATGGCAACTTGAGGCTGATGTCAAAAGATGGAGGAGTTATTGATTTTAGCCCTGAAAAGTATGAAAACTATATAGAAGAAAATGTTGTTCCCTGGTCATATTCCAAAGTGCCATATGCCAAAATTTGGGGAAAAGGCCTTTCTCTTAAAATAGACGACCCAAAAGGAGTATATCGTGTAAATTCTTTGGCGAGGATTAATGTTGTAGAAAGAATATCTACTCCACATGCACAAGAAGCCCTTGAGGAATTTAGAAATAGATTTGGTCGGCCAGTTCAAAATACTCTTTTATACCATTGGGCAAGACTTATTGAACTTATTTATGCTAGTGAAAGGGTCATTCAAATTCTGAATAAAAAAGAAATTACTGATCCCTGCGTAAGGAAAAAGGCTGAACCAAAAGCAGGCCGAGGAATTGGATGTGTAGAGGCTCCAAGAGGTACACTTATTCACGATTATACAACAGACAAAGACGGGTGTATTGTCAAGGCAAATTTAATTGTTGGCACCACCCATAACACTGCTGCTATGAACTTAAGCGTTGAACAGGCAGCAAGGTCTTTTATAAACAAAGGGTATATTGATGAAGAGATAATAAATAGGATAGAAATGGCCATAAGGGCCTATGATCCGTGAATTTCTTGTGCTACTCACCGGCTGGACGACGGTAGAAGCATAAATATAGACGTGATTTTCAGCGACGGGAGGATAATTAATAAATGAGAAAAAAACAAAAGGGGCCCAAAGCCCCTTTTATATTGGGAGGAGAGGAGGAGGAGAAATTTATCCCAAATCTTTAATTAAATCCTTTAACATGGCATTTGCTACCTTTTCTTCGTCAACCTTATAGGTCCCATTTTGGACCTGTTCTTTAATCATTTGTATCCTTTCGGCCCTTTGGGGCTCTTGGGTCCGCATGGTGTCTGTCACCTTGTTTAATAGCTTAGATTGACTGGATAATTCCACAGTGTCAGTTTTTATTACATTTCTTTGCCCCTGTTGAACCTGCTGCTCTTGTTGCTTGTTTCCAACAGCTTGATTATTAAGATATTTCTCAATCTGAAGTCCTTGTCCTTGATCTCCTATTTTCATTTTACTTCTCCATCTTTTTCATAAATGTTTTCTACAATCTTTTTTAAATCTTCAAAAGACAACTCTTTTATAACCTCTTCGTTATCTTTACTTAAAACTTTAAATTTAAAACCTGTATTTTTATTTTTTTGGGGAATTATATCAACCTGTTCCCCAAATTTTTCTCCTATTTTTTGAATAATATCATGGCCACTGTAATTTTGTCTCCCCTGCCCTTTGGCCATGGTTAATAAATCATTTGTAATTTCATGAATAAACTGTTTTTTCTTAGCCTCTGCTGAAATTGTAATTGTATCTGGAGATGGCCTTTCTGCTTTAGCAAGCTTAAGCCTTGCAAGACTTCTCTTCCCAGTTCTCTGGCCATAGGCCTTAATTACATTTTGGATATGGAAAGAGGAAACATTCATAGTCTTTTAGCCATCCCTATTTTTATGCCTTTTTCTTTGTGATTTGTTATATTATTCGGCAAAACTAATATAAAACTTTAAAAAAGTGATCGAACATGAGACGTCTATTTACTCTTGACATTCAATGCAACAAGGATTATCTAAGTGGCGACAATTTGATAGGGCCGTTAGCTCAATTGGTAGAGCAACTGACTCTTAATCAGTAGGTTCGGGGTTCGAGACCCTGACGGCCCACCAATGAAATCAAGGGGTTAGGTCATTTTCCTAACCCTTTTTTATTTCCCAGAAATGACTACAAGGAATTATTTTTTTAAAAACTTCTCTTCGATTTTCTCAAAATCTTTTTGAGTGTTTATATTTGTAAATGAAATATTCGGGTTGCAAAATTGTTTTAACTCTTCCTCTTTTACTTTTCTTATAGGAACCATTGATATTAAAGAATTAAGCTTAAAATCTTCCTCTTTTATAAGATGCTCGAGAAGTGGCTCCAGACTACAATGATAGATTGCGTGTAGGGGCTCTTTTTTAGAATCAATTTCTGGTATTACTATTGGTGCCAAGGTCTTTAGGTTCAGCATGTATTTAATTATTTCAACATTTATTAAAGGCATATCACATGCGATCATCATTATTCTTTGATAATTTTTCTTATATTTCTTTATGCACGAATATAACGCACCAATAGGACCGATACCTGGAATCAAATCCTCAACCTTTTCTATTTGAAGATTTTGATAGTCTGAAGGATCTCTTACAGAAATAGCCAAATCTTGGGTAACATTTTTCAATTTTTCAACTATTACTTCTATAAAGGTCTTTTCACCCCAAGGTGCCAGGGCCTTATTGGAACCAAAACGGCTACTTTTGCCCCCTGCTAGGA
>JALXCD010000108.1 GCA_026991135.1 Deltaproteobacteria bacterium
GCTTCCGTTCTTCTTTGTCACGCTTCCAAAAACCGGCTCATCCTTTTCAGGGCTTTCTACCAAGGAGATGTCATCCACCCACATGAATTCATCCTGGAGCCTTGCCACCACAAGGACCTCCATTTCTGCGGCCTCTGGCGGGGCATGGACCTCGCCACTGACCCTTCTCCAGTTCCTGGCGTTCCAGTGAACCGGGGCCACAAGGACAGGGCCTTCATAGATGTCCTTCCCGTTCTTATCAAGCCACTTTACATAAAGGCCATTTGCCTTAAGGGACCCCCTCCACATCTTGTCCTGATAAAAGGTGGGCGTTCCTGAAACGCCCTGAAGGTAACCGCGGCTGCTTAGAAAATAGCCTGAGACCCTGTAAAGCTTTCCAGGTGTTACGGAAACGGGCCTTGAATAGACCGCACCTGCTCCCATTTCTTGACTATTAAGGCCATGAAACCTCAGTGAAAGCCGACCGCTCCTTTTGACTGTATTATCAACGGAGACTGCCGTATCCTTTATCAGCAAAGGGGTCCATCCCTTGCTTTCTTCTTCAAAACCCGCATTAAAAAGGAGGTTAGGTGAACTTACCCTTCCCGCAAGGCTCATGTCCCGGATCATAAGAAGGGGTGCCTGGGAAGTCGGCAACCTGTGGCCGCCAACTTCAAGGCTCATCAACTGTCCGTTATTTGTGAGACCAAGGGAAAGCCCGTTTCCAGTGACAATAGTAAGTGGAGACCTTGTTGCAGATGAGACCTCGCATAAACTCATTAAAAAGAATACAAAAAGGGTTAAAATAAATACTTTTAAAAGATAAAGGGGGGTTTCGTACCTAAGACCAGAGGGACTTTTTTTGTTAAGGGATAGATTCAACATGTTTTTTCTCCTTTCGCATAACCAAAAAAGGCCTTTTTATGGGTTATACGACCCAGGGAACCAAACATCCCCCTTAAGAGAAAAATTTTTTCATTTTAAAAAGTCCCATGAAAAAATTCCTTACTGTTATTTCAAACATCTGTTCTTCTTTTCTGGCTATTTTCTCTAAAAACGGAATTCGTTCATCAAATTCCACTAATTGACAAATAAAATACACGGCTCTAAAAATAATTTAGAGTTAAAATATAAAAACAGAATATATTTTGCTTATAAGGGCTTAAGTATTTAGAAAAAATTTCTTATGGCTTTCTTAATTATCTCTTGTTTTTACTTGGATTTAGAAATTTAACAAACATATCATGCACTTAAGGATATTCAGAGACGGTCTTACAAGAGGCTTTATTCTCACAACACTAGTACTTCTTGGTGTAGGCCTTGAACAAGACCTATTAAACTCATCACCACAGCAAAATCTTACTATCTGGTTTCTTTTTGGAAATATTTTGGGACTTCCAATAGGTGTATACCTTTGGAGAAAACTTTACCCATCCTCCTTTTTGCCCCTTTATTTCTGGGGATTTGAGGGTATTGCCATTGTCTGTGCAGCGTGGAAGCCAGTCCACCCTATTTTCTTTATCTCTGGCCTATTCTTTGGTGTTCTTATATTGCATCTTTTCCTATTAGGAAAAAATTGTTCGTTATCCTGGCTCATTCCCAGAGTAGGAACTGCAATAATTATTGGAAATATTCTCCTCTTATTCCTTGAAAGATTTCCAAGACCCCTTGGACTTGCCTGGCTGGCCATAGCCTTGGCTGGATGGCGAATAACACGCCCACCGCCCAGTGCGATTTTTAGTGAACCTTTGCTAAAAAATGCGGTGTCTTTATCAGACCAAAAAACAAGAAGGCTTTTATGGTTCTGGATATTTTTGCTCTGTTTTTATACCATAGGAGGGCTCTATTACTCCATATTGGATCATTCTCAAGGTCTTTCCAACCGATTGCTATTTGACCTTGTTAGCGTTGCCCTTTACATACTTGGGATATTCTTGGTTATTTTCACACCTCGTTATCTTCTTAGATACGCATTTTATTTTGCCGTGGTTCTTATGGGGCTTAGTATCATTATCCAGATTTCGCCAGAGACCAAATCCCTTTATGCCTATCCCCTGATGGATCTTGGCTTTGGAATCGCAGACTGCCTTACCATTTCAGCAATATTGGCCTTTTCAAAAAACCTTACGCAAGCTGCAGTGGGCTTTTCTCTTTATCCTATCTCCATTGTTTTTGGTATGCTTATCTCTCAAAATATTATTCAAAATCCGATTAAAGACTACCAGTGGGCACTGGCTGTTTTATTTTTCACAATTATTCCTCTAGGTTTTGCCTCTCACCTTTTTAAGAAAACCCAAAAAGACGATAAATCAAATCCAATACTCGCTCTTCCCCCGGTAGTGACTTTGGAAAACACAAATGACCCTTTACCATCAAAGGCTTCAATGACTAGTAATTCTTCAAGCCAAGTTACATCCCAAATAGATGTCAACCTCTTAGGAATTGCAACAACCATTGGACTATCAGAACGAGAAAAAGAGGTCTTCATTGAAATTGCTAAAAACAAAAAGCTCAAAGAAATTGCCGAGGATATGGGGCTTGCAATCGGTACCATAAAGGCCCTTTGCAACAGGATATATGAAAAGGCTGGAGTGAAAGGAAAAAGAGAGCTTTTAAAATAGAGCTAAAAATATCCAATAATCCCAGTAACATAGATTAAGGTTTACAGAAAGTTTATGTAAAAATTTTCCGTTTTAGCCACATTTCTTGCCTTTTATTTATCCAGCTAAAATTGCTTTAATTTCCCTAAGTTATTCATCAAGACCTCCAAAATACAATAATTAACCCATAATTTTTACATAAACTATTTTAGTTTATGTAATTAAATTCCTAATTCATAGTTGTGAATATTAAAAATTGTGATCTTATTGGGTTAATTTTGGCTACTTCCTTGCAATTTCTTGGCATATTCATTGCTTTTAATGGTCTAAATGAACCTTAGCCTAAGGAGAGGAAGATGAAAAAAACCAAAAGTATTGTACTTTTGATCTTCTGTGTGGCCTTTCTTATTTTTGGAGGTGTTACACGGGTATTTGCTGCACCATTTCAAAATGGGGATTTTGAGACAGGAGATTTTACAGGATGGAGTGGGGCTCTAGATACTGGAGGTATCGTATTCGATGTGAATCCTGACCTTGATGACCATTTTACTGTGACAAGTGGAATTGCAACTATTACTAATGACTACACATACTGGATTGCTAACCTATTTCAGACGTTCACATTAGATCCCTTGAACGGACCAGGCTGGACTATGGATAATTAGCCTATGGATACATTGGTGGCCCAGTGACAGCGCTTTAGACTCACTTTCGGTTATACTTACTGACCCAAGTTTTACTGACCCAGTGGACCTTTTAAATGGTGTATCTACCACTGATCTTTTAAGCGGCGTTACCATAACTCAAGACATCACCACATTTGCCCAGACCTGGGGTGGCCATGAGGTGGCGCTGACCTTTTCCATTACTGACCTTGATTACACTGCCTATGATTCCCTCTCTATTGACAACATCTCATTCAACCAATATGCCCCAACTCCTTCTCCTGTGCCAGAACCTGCCACGATAGTGCTTTTTGGAAGTGGGCTTTGCGGGCTTGCTGCCATAAGAAGAAAAAGGAAGTAAGGCAGAACATGGGGCAGGCCGTTTGGCTTGCCTTTTTCATTTGAATCAGGAGGGGTTTGGTTATTAATGGAATTTAAATATCCTAGAAACTCCAGGATTAGTTATTCAGATATTTACATCCCCTCCTAATTCTTTTTACTTTTATTGCCCTTTGCTCCTGTGCCTTCATACCCCAACCACAGATAGGTCTTGAGGAGTTCATCCACAACCTGAGTAGAGACATGGATTGTCTTAAGTACTGTGCTGAAAGGGCTCAGGGTAAACAGGGTACTGAATTTGAACTGAAAAACCCTATTGACATAACCCTTAATGTGACAGATGAAGGGAAAATTTCCGCTGCATCGAATCCCACTATCTTTTCCATGCTTGGACTGGAATTTGCCGGAAGTGAAAAACGCGCTGGGTCAATAAGCTTAAAGCTCCATATTATAGAACATTGCAGTAAGGTAATTGTCTTTCCCAAAAAAGATCAAATGGCAAAAAAGTAGAGAAGCCTCTTCAGTTTTTCAACGCTGCCATTTTTTATGATATTATAAATGGAACCGAATATCTCTATGTTCGTGATAATACTAAGAAAAATTCCACCCTGTCAGATATTAATTTGACGCGTTTTGATCTAAATAAGATAGACCACATTTTCTGTCAAAGACTCTATTCTATATATTCTCCAGAGTGCAAATGTCCATATAAAACACCAGGGCTTAAAGATGGAAAAGGCTTGGGACATACTCAATAAACTTTTAGACAACTTTAACTTGGGAAGGGCCTGTATTTACACCACTTTAGGGCTTCTTTTCCTGCTACCTTTGGCAATGACTGTAGAAATGCTCGTATCTAAGCCCAAAAGCGGGCTCGGTGAAGAGTTTATTCAAGATATCACTGCTATTTTTAATATTCAGGCCTACATACTGCTTCTTTCATATATCTTTGGATTCAGTATTGTTTCAGCCATGTATCCACTAATAAAAAAAGTCAATAAAGAGTTCAAACAACAAAATGAAAATGAAGATCATCATAATATTAATAGGCACTTTTCCCGGCTAGCCCATATTGACAAAAGAGAACCCCTTGGGTGGCTAATTAGCGAATACTTTAGGTTTGTCGAAGCTGCAGTATATCTTCCCCTTAGCGTAGTCTTCTTTTTGATACTGTTAAGTGGTCCCCCTTTTTAGACAACAGGTATTGTTCGCTTTCACTGTCATGAGATAGAAATATATAGAGAGAAATTTAAAAGACAGTGAAAGGAGAAAAAGAGCATGTCAAAGAAGAAGTACAG
>JALXCD010000109.1:0-12273 GCA_026991135.1 Deltaproteobacteria bacterium
TTTTTTCGTGCTACAAATAAAAATTTTTATTTCTTTTCGAAAGAAATTTTTTGATTTATTATTTATTTTAATGTTAGTGGATCTTCTTTTTAAAAATATTGCTTTTCAGTTCTTTGCACCTAAAAGCCTTTTAAAAAACAAATACCAATCCTTTAAAAAGATACTTAGGGCAGACAGGGAAGCTCACATTCATTTGGCCCTATTGGAAGAGACCTACTACAATGAAAAGGAGGTAGATTGCTATTTTATAGAAGACCTCTATGAAGAACTTTCAAAATCAGTTCTCAAGATGGTAAATGGCCTTATTGAAATTTCACCAATAAAATATTCTGTCCTAAGGGAATATTACAAAAAAATCGATTTTTACTGCCGCTTTCTTCTTTCTGCCAAATATCTTGATACTGGCCCTCCCTATGTATTTGGACCAAAGGAAAAGGCAAAGGAAAAGGAAAACATTTTGTTAAACCTTCTGGGAGGTAAGGGTTATCATCTCTTTTTAGTTGCCAAAAGGCTTTCGCTGCCAGTCCCCCATTTCTTTATTGTTACAACCAATGGCTTTTTCGCATTCTTGGAGGAAAATAATTTAATCCCGACTATAAAGGAGAGCCTTTCAAAGATAGATATAAAGAATCCAAGGAAAGTAGATGAAACATGTAGTTATCTGGAAAAACATTTTATTAATGCAAAAATCCCTAGGGCGTTGAGGGAAGACATAGAAGGGGCAATCTCCAGATATTTTGGTGGAGATTCAGACATAAAGTTTTCTATAAGAAGTAGCGCGGTTTCTGAAGATAGTGAGAACACCTTTGCTGGCCAATATCTTACCCTTTTGGGTGTTCAAAAAAATGATGTCTTAAACGTCTATAAAAGGATTCTTATGAGTAAATATCATCCAAATGCGGTCTTTTATAGAATAAAAAGGGGATTTTGTGACCTTGAGACCCCAATGGCTGTAATCATCCAGGAAATGATAGAGCCAGAGGTGGCAGGGGTGGCATACTCTTCCAGTCCCTTTAAAGTAGAAAAGGATGATGCCATTTATATCTATCCTGCAATGGGAAGGGGTGAACAGGTTGTTTCCGGTTCAGTTTCTCCAAATGAGATAAGGATTGACAAAAAGGAAAAACGTATTTCAGGGCCAGGAAAAGGAATCCTTTCAAAAAAGCACACCTATAAGCTTTTTGAATGGGCCATAAAACTTGAAGGTCTTATAGATGAAAAGGTGGATTTGGAATGGTGTATTGACAAGAAAGGATCACTATTCCTCTTACAGGTCCGTCCTCTAATAATAAAAGAAGAAAGGGAAATAAACCAACACCTTGATACAGAAGGATTAAAATTGCTTCTAAAGGGAGGGCAAACCGCATCCAGGGGAATTTCAAGCGGAAAGGTTCATTTAGTAAGGGATAGAGAGGAACTTTTATCTACACCAGAAGGGGCCATACTTGTCGCAAGGTCCATTCCCCCGGAATATGTTGTAGTCTTTGAAAGATTAAATGGGATTTTGAGTGAAAAGGGAAGTAGTGCAAGCCACAGTGCATCTGTTGCCCGTGAGCTTGAAATTCCCTTTATTTGCAATCTTGAAGGAGTTACAACCAGTCTAAAAGAAGGGCAGGAAATAACCATTGATGCAAATAAATGTGAAGTTTTTTTGGGAAGAAAAAAGTTATCTAAAAAGGAATTTAAAAAGGGTAAAAGGCCTCTTACTCCAAGACAAAATCTTTTAAAACAATTACTTAAACTATCGTGTCAACTATCTTTAAAGGACCCGACACATAAGGACTTTAGACCTGAAGGATGCCGATCCCTTCACGACATTATCCGTTTTGTTCATGAAACTGCCATGAGGGAAATGTTCTCTCTGGGACAAAAAGGGGGTGGCAAGAGGGGAACAAAAATCCTCGAAAGCGAACTTCCACTTGTATTTTACGTGATGGATGTGGGAGGTGGTCTAGTACCCGAAAGTGCGGAAAATGAAAGAATAAAGGAAGAACAGATTTCCTCCTTTCCCATGTTATATTTCTTGAAAGGACTAAAGCATCCTTCTATTGACTGGTCAAGGACAGAACACTTTGCCTGGGGTGAGTTTGACAGTGTGATACTTGCGGGAGGAGTAATGACCAAGGACTCCTTTTCCCTTGCAAGCTATGCAATACTAGCACAGGATTATATGAATCTTAACATCAGATTTGGTTATCACTTTGTTCAGATAGATGCCCATTACACAGAAGAAAAGGAGTCAAACTACATATTTTTTAGATTTTCTGGAGGTGGCGGTGACCCTTCTGGGCGCATAAAAAGGGCGCGTTTTTTAGTGGAAGTTCTAAAGGGCCTTGGTTTTGACGCCTCTCATACAGGGGATCTTGTTGACGCAAGAATAAATGATATCTCTAAATCAGAAATGGCTAAAATATTGGAAGAGGTGGGACGCCTTGTTGGCGCTACTCGTTTAATGGATATGTACTTGACACATGAGGAAGATCCAAGAAGACTTGCCAAGGAATTCTTGCAAGGAAAATCAGATTTCTCAAAAACATAGACTGAGGTAGTTAAAATTTATGTCCACATATGAGCTTGCATGGATTACCCCAAACCTGGCCGTAGGACATGCCCCCATGTCCTATGAAGAGCTTGATGAAATCAAAAGACAGGGCATTACTGCCATAGTCAATCTTTGTGGAGAATATTGCGACCTTCACGAAATAGAGGAAAAGGCTGGATTTGACGTCTATTATCTTCCCATCCCTGATGAACATGCCCCTGACCTTGAAAGCATGGAAAAGGCCCTTGACTGGCTAGATGAGGCAATCTTTCTGGGCAAAAAGGTGTTAGTCCACTGTAAACACGGGATAGGCAGGACTGGGACCTTTGTCACTGCATATCTTATCAGAAAGGGACTCGGATATAAAAAGGCAAATGAAAAATTAAAGGGAACAAGGGCAGAATCAAGCTCATGGAGCCAGTGGAGATTGTTAAAAAAATATGAAAAAAAGGAACGCCCACTTACCATAAGGGAACCAAACCTAGAAAATAGAGAGCAGGTTGATCTTTCAGTATATTTTTCAAAATACGAACAGGTCATGGACGCAGCAGAAAGTCTTATTATAGATAAAAAAAGGCTATGCGGAAAAGAGGAATTCAGATGCTGCCAGGAATATTTTGAGCTAACCTTTCTTGAAAGCCTTTATATCCATTCTTATCTAAATACAAAGATTAGGATAGAAGAGCGTCACAAGCTCGTGGAAAAGGCAAACAGGATATTATCTCAAATAAAAGACATAGAAAAAGATACTTCAGATAAAAATGCTTTTTTGGCCAAATATGAACGGTTGAAAATATCTTGTCCCCTTTTAGAAAAGGAATGTAAGATCTTTGAAATTAGGCCCCTTCACTGCCGGATTTCTAGTCAAAATATCCCTGAAAAAAGACTGATTTCATTAAAAGAAGTCCTATTTGAAGTCTCACGAATGCTATTTTTTGCCCTTTCAGGTAAATTCCTTGAAAAGGGGAAGTTAGAATTTTCAATGGCTCAGGTTGTATCTGGCAGATTCATGGAAGAATACTTCCGCTACGCCGCAAAAACCGATTCGAAAGAAATATCACTTTAGTTATAAAGAAAAAATAATGAATCAAGACCTTAAAACAAACTATAGGATTTTTGCTGTCTGTGTTCCAGGGTTGGAAGATGTTTTAGAAAGTGAGCTTTCCCAGTTAGGAATCATGGGGAAAAAAACTGCAGGTGGAGTTGAATTTAAAGGAGACCTCTTAACCATCTACAGTGTAAACCTCTGGTTAAGGACGGCCGCAAGAATTCTTGTGAGGATAGGAAGTTTTTATTTAAAGGACCTTAAAAAGGCTGTTGAGAGATTCGAAAGATACCCTTGGGAAATTTATTTAGGTAAGGCAAAAAGAATTAGGATAAGGGCTAGTTGCCATAAATCCAGAATATACCATAGTAAGGCCATCTCAGAACGACTTCTTAAGGGTATTGATAAAAGGCTTGGAAGACAAATGGTTCTTTCCAGTGAGGACAACGAAACGTCACCGCTGGTATTTGTGAGACTCTTTAAAGATAAATGTATTTTAAGTGTGGATAGTTCAGGAAGACACCTTCATAAAAGGGGAATTAAGCCCTTTAGCGTAACTGCTCCTTTAAGGGAAAATCTTGCAGCGGCAATGCTTTTGGCTTCAGGCTATGATGGCTCTTTGCCACTAATGGACCCTTTCTGTGGTTCAGCCACCATACCCATTGAGGCAGCCCTCATTGCTGCAAGAATTCCACCAGGTCTTAAAAGAAGGTTTGGATTTATGGAATGGTCAAATTTTGACAAAAGTCTTTGGAATGAAATCCTCATCCGATCAGAACAGTTTAAAAGGCCTATTAAAAGCCCAATAGTAGGCATTGATAAATCAGAAGGGGCTATAAATGCCGCCATTCAAAATCTTAAAAAGGCAGGTCTTCAAGATGATATAGGGCTGTTTCATTCAGATTTTCTTGATTTTAAAGCTCCCCCTTCCCTTTTCTCCTCAAAAAGAGGATATATTGTAACAAATCCCCCTTATGGAAAAAGGGTTAAAGAAAACTACGGTCTTCTAGAATTTTATTCAAGGTTTTCTCAAAAAATAAAAAATGACTTTAAGACCTGGGAGCTTGTGCTTATCTTACCAAAAGAATATCCTTCTTTAAAAAAGACCTTATCAATGCCTTTTAAAAGAATCACAACATTTTCAAATGGTGGAATAAAGGTAGAATTATTAAAAAACACCATTTAAAAAAACAATAATGGTCTTTAACATTAAAGAAAAGATAATACCTGAAGGCCTTCTAGAGGCATGGATTGAGATAAAACAGCCGAGTGTCATTCACAGTGCTGATCTATGCCTTGTGGCCAACGAGTCATTCCTTGAACTTTTTCAAATAGGACGGCCAGAAGGCCTTATAGGAAAGTTCATGGCTGAATTCATATCTCCATGGACCTCTTACCACCTGCGCCTCGGTGTCAGACAGGCACTTGGAAGAAAATTAAATGGTCAAAATTTTGATGCTGAAGTAATCACTTGCCCTATTCATCAAGGAACAGAGGGCATGATATATCAAACTATCATAAAGGACATATCCCAAATGAGACTTTGGGAAGACAGGATGCTTCAATCTGAAAGGCTTACTGCCATGGGCAAGCTTGCAGGAGAAATTGCCCATGAGATAAATAACCCTCTTGGTGGCATCCTTTTATATGCAAATCTAATAAAGGAAGATCTTCCTGAGGGTGATAAGTCTTACCTTAATCTTCAAAAAATTATTAAACTTGCCACCAAATGCAGAATTATAGCTAAGGGTCTTTTGAACTTCGGAAGATCGTCTTCAAGGACCTATGCCCCTGTTGATTTAAATCTGGTGATTAAGGAAATGTTTTCACTCATTGAAGATCATAAGCTTTTTGCAGAGATCTTGACTGTATTCAATCTGGAAGAAAACCTTCCACACCTTATGGGAGATAAAAGCCAAATAGAACAGGTTATTATCAATTTAATGATAAATGCAGCAGAGGCCATGGAAGGCTCTGGCAAACTTAATGTAACCACAAAGAGCCTTGATGCAAATTCAGTGGTTGAGCTTTTAATTGATGATTCTGGCCCGGGGATACCAAAGGATTTAAGGGTAAAAATTTTTGAGCCCTTTTTTACCACTAAGAACCATAGAGGCGGGACAGGTCTAGGGCTTTCCATTACACACGGAATTGTGCAAAGACACGGTGGAAATATAATAGTAGAAAAGAGCCCTCTTGGAGGGGCAAGATTTAGAATTACTTTACCCCTTGAAAATACGGTAGGTCACTAGTCCATGAAAGAGTCCATTTTGATAGTAGATGATGACGTTGCCATAAGGGATGGGTGTGCCCAAGTCCTTTTAAAAAGTGGATATGACATAAAAGAGAGTGAAAACGGAAAAGATGGACTTGAAAAGATAGAACACTATGATTTTGATCTTCTATTAATAGATCTAAAGCTACCAGATATCAATGGCCTTGACTTGATAAGACAGGTAAGAGAACGGGATATCTCTGTTCCAATAGTGGTAATTACAGGGTATGGAACCATACAAAATGCAGTTGAAGCAATGAGGCTTGGGGCCAATGACTTTTTACCAAAACCCTTTGAGCCAGATGAGCTAAGACTTGTTGTAAAAAGAAACCTCACTGCCAGACGCCTTGCCCTTGAAAATCTCTATCTTAAGGAAGAGCTCAAGAAAAAAGAGGGCGAGAAAAAAATAATAGGTAAAAGCCCTCAAATGCAGGCCCTTTTTAACCAGATAAAAAGGGTCGCTACAACTGATAGTACTGTTCTTATAACAGGAGAAAGTGGAACCGGTAAGGGCCTGATTGCCAGATACATTCATGATCACAGCAATAGAAGAGACTTCCCATTTATTTCAGTTGATTGTTCAACCCTTGTCCCTACCCTTTTTGAAAGCGAACTTTTTGGCCATGTAAAAGGTGCCTTTACTGGGGCTGAATCAAACAAGATTGGCAAATTTGAACTGGCAAATGGAGGAACCCTTTTTCTGGATGAGATTGGGAACGTAAATCTTGAGCTTCAGGCAAAGCTCCTCAAGGCAGTTGAAGAAAAGGAGATAAGCAGGGTCGGCAGTCACAGGGTAACAAGGGTCGATGTAAGAATCATTGCAGCCACCAACAAGGACCTTAGAATCGAAGTTGAAAATGGAAAATTCAGGGAGGACCTTTTTTTTAGGCTTAATGTCCTGGCCCTTAGAACACCACCTCTAAGGGAACGAAAAGGGGATATCCCCGAACTTGTAAAATATTTTTTGGATATTTTCGGGAAAAAATATTCACGGCCTGGCATAACTGTTACTCCAGAGGTCCTTGCCATATTTGAACGTTACAGATGGCCAGGAAATGTCAGAGAACTAGAAAACATCATTGAAAGACTGGTGATTTTTTCTACTGACAAGGTAATTGATCCAGAAGACCTTGAACTTGCTGGTGTAAAAATTGGCGATAGGATAAAAACCAAAAGCCCAGTTGTTGATTTGGAACACAAATTAAAGGAAAAGGCCAGCTTAAGTCTTGAAGAGGTTGAAAAGAGACATATTTTAAGGGTCTTGGAAATTACAGAGGGAAACAGGAGTGAAGCAGCTCGCATTCTCAGAATAGACAGAAAGACCCTTCGGAAAAAACTTCAAAAATGGGGAATAAATTAGCCATTGATGTTTGCGTTGTAAGTTATAACTCCCATGAGGAGCTTAAGGAATGTCTTGAGAGCTTATTTTTGAAGGAAAGCCAAAATATTGGCCACGTCTTTGTTATTGAAAATGGCTCCAGGGGGATAAAAAAGGATATTAAAGAAAGATTTAGAAAATGCACTTTTATTGAGAATAAAAAAAATCTGGGATTTTCAAGGGCATGTAATATTGGAATAAAAATATCAATATCTCCTTATATATGTCTTTTAAACCCGGATACAGTCATTAAAAAAACTTTTTTTAGAAGGGCCATTTCTTTTTTTGAGAATAATCCAGAAATTGCAGTTATCGGCCCAAAAATAGTTGAAAAAGATGGCTCTATTCAACAATCTGCAAGAGGATTTCCAACATTACATACCGCATTTTTTGGAAGAAAATCTCTTTTTTCTAAACTTTTTCCCCAGAACCCTTTAAGCAAAAAAAACCTCTTGGCAACCAAGTCTTCATCACCCATTGAAGTTGATTGGGTTTCTGGAGCCTGTCTTTTGGCCAGACGAAAGGCAATAGATGAAATAGGGCTTATGGATGAAAGGTTTTTTATGTATTGGGAAGATTGTGACTGGTGCACAAGGTTCAAGAGGGCTGGATGGAAAATTATCTATCATCCAGGACTTGGGCCTGTCCTCCATATTACAGGAACATCAAGCAAGAAGGAAAAGATTAAAAGCATTTTCTGGTTTCACAAAAGCGCCCTAAGTCTTTACAAGAAATACGATGAGAGTCCCCTTCACGTGGGAACCCTCATTGTCTTTTTAGGTGCTGTTATAAGGGGATTGTTTTTTACAGCCTTTTCACTTCTCCGTAGGGCCTAAAGCTCTACTATCTGAGGCCTCAACAAGATGACCAATTCTCTTTTATGAACATATTTCTTTTCGCTTTTAAAAGCATATCCAATTACCGGGATATCGCCAAGAATGGGAACCTTATTACCTGTTGTTCCTCTTTCCTCGTCAATTATACCGCCAATAACCAAAAGCTGTCCGCTTTTAACCCTTGCCATAGTTGTCATTTCCCTTAAGTTTACCTCTGGTAGATCAACTCTGGCATAACCAGTAAGAAAACTTCCAAACTCGGCCCTTTTCATATTTTCTGGATCAAGAAGTCTGCTGTTTACTGGCGTCAACTGCAGGATTATTTCATCATCTGCAGAAATATTTGCTATGACACCAAGGCCAATTCCCGAAAGTATATCTCGTGTTTCAATAGTATAGGAAGTTGTCGCAGCGCCGTTAGAATTGTTAACTACAGTTGTAACCTTATCAACATATCTAGTGGTTCTTCCTCCTGTAATCATGGCTGGCTGACCATTTAAAAGGGAAAGTTTTGGGTTAGAAAGAAGATTTACCTTGCCAAATTCATTGAGAAAACTTACCACCAGATCAAAATTATCCCTAGTCATTGTAACACTTTCCAGAAATTTAATTCCGTCTGTGGGATAAATTTGGCCGTTTTCCCCAAAGGTCATATGAAAATTAAAATGTGAATCCTTTAAAAGGTTGCTCCAATCAATCCCTTTTGAGTCTGTGTCATCCAGTTGCACTTCCAATATTTTTGCCTCTATAACAACTTGACGACTTAAGACCTTTTTAAGATTGTCTATATAATCCTTGACTTTGACCAAAATTGAACGTGGTGCAGTAACTGTAATTATTCCAAGAGGTTTATCAATTGTGTAATAAAACCCTTCCCTGTTTCCAAAGGCCTCGTTTTGTCCCTGGGCAGTCTGAGTTTCAATTTGCCCACTAGTCTGATTTTGAGAAGATGGATTTGTTTGGCTAGGAGAACCCAAAAGTTCATTCATCCTTTGCTGGATACACCGATCTCTGGCATCTCTATCTGTATCTGATGGATATAACATCCTGCACTGGGCGAGGATGCGTCTTCTTTGCTGCTCAATGTCATTTGTTTCAGGTACGTTTATTGCGGCAAGATGAAGAATTTTACTTATATTCTGTTCAATGGTTTCCCAAAGGTCTATATTGTCATCATTATGTTCAACAGCTAGTTCTCCTTGAAGTCCTGTATTCAATTCATTGGCAGTTCCTAAGAAATCTCCACCTACAGAGGTCCTATAACTACCCTTTAAAAAGGGACTAGGGATATAAAACCTTTGAGTATCTTTATACTTAACTATTATAGTATTATTTTTAAATTCATAAAAATAATCTACTTGTCTTAAAACTTCATTTAATGCATCCCAAAAATTACTTTCAGGCTTTATGCTAACATTTACAAGGGCTTCTTGATCTACGTCACTTGACCAGCTCACATTCATACCTTTTAAATCAGCAAGGGTTTTTATTACGGAGTGTAGTGGGACCTTTCCATTCTTTGTGCTGATCTTAGCTCCAACAATCATTTCAGGTCGATTTTCTTCCTTTTCAGAAAGCTTTATCTCCGAAAGGCTGTAAGTGGGCTTCCAAGTAATCTGTGGCTTAAAATTTGGATTGGTATTGGGTCCGTTGATCCCTTTTGCAGTTATGCGATTAATTGGCTGGGATCCTGAAGTGTTTTGTTTTTTTTGTATTTCTTTTGGGGTTGAGGCCAACTTGTCTTTAGTTGCAGGACTTTCAACTGCATGTTGAGCACAACTTACCAAAAAAACAACAGTTAAAGACCATATTATTAAGAAAATCTTATTGGTCTTCATTTTTATTACCTCCCATTTGGGGTTGGACTAATTTGACCCTGACTTAGTGCCCTAATACGTATCTGGGCAAACTGGACCATATCTTTGGAAATTCCCCGTCCTGATGCCAAAATTGTTCTATATTCCACTATGGCTTGTTTTGGTTTGGAAAGATATTCATAACATTGGGCTTTCAACATGATGACCTCTGGCTCCACTTGATACCTTGCTTCTATCCTATTGATAAGTCTTAGGGCCTGGCGATAATTTCCTTGTGAAAATAAAAACACTGCATAGTTCCAAAGAATGTCCTTAGTAGGCTTTCCAGCCATGGCCATTTCAAAATAATTTCTGGCATCTTCAAACCTTTCCATTTGTGCCAGAGCTATCGCAGCTATTCCTGCAGCCTCACTCGACTTAGGATCAATTTTTAGAGCTTCTTTGGCATAATTGTATGCAGCAAGAAGGTCTCCGTGTTTTAACGCCATTGATGCAAGCTTTTCATTCAACTTAAAACTGTCAGGCCAAAGTTTTGCTGCCTTTCTAAGGGTTTCATAGGCTCCAAGTTCATTACCATGTCTTTCCTGAGATGCCGCCTTCTTGATAAGTTCCTGGGCCTGGACTATCTGGTTCATGGGAGTCTTCGACCTTTTCAGAACCCCTTCCACTTGAATTTTTGTCTCAAAAACTTCATCTTTCACTAAGGTAGGCTCTTTTTTAACTTCCAAAGGTTCTGCCTCGAGGCTTCCTGTGCCTGCTTTTTCTCCAGTCCATTCAACTGACTTGTTTTTGGGATAAATCATTATTGTATTATTGCGCTCTATACTGCTAAGTCCTTTAAGACTCTTTATCACATCAAGTACAAAGGTCCATGGAACATTATCGAGGGCTAAAGTAAGGGTTCCCTTTACTCCTTCATCTACTACAATATTTTTTCCACTAACTTGACCTAATAATCTAAAAACATTGTGTAAATCTACTTTATAGAAATCTACACTGATCTTTTTAGGAGCACTCAGTTCATCACTTTTATTTTTAAAATTATCGCTCTTGACGAAACTCTTTTTTAAAGACTTCTTAGCTAGCTTTTTAGTGCTACTTGGTTTTCTGCTTTCAAGTTCCTTTAGCCAAAAATTAACATCTTTACTCGCAATCAAAATTTTATCTTGAGAAATAGATGGATTAGGAGACAAAAGTCCTAAAAAAATTATTGGAAGGGACCAAAATATAAAAATTTTTTCCATTAACTCTTTAACATACTTATCTCTTTGAGCCATTTTCCTCCTCCGGATGGAGATATAAAACTCTGTCCCTATGGGTCATCTTTCCTCTAATGTCCTGTACTTCTTCTCGGACAATTACCTTGTCTCTATAAATGGCAATAACCTTTCCATTGTGATATCCAATTCTTGTACCTTTTTTGAGAACATAACCTATCCCTGAGGCGTCTTGAGCCATTGCCAGACTTTCTCCGCCTGGCTCAAGTACAACTCCAACGAGGGTCAACTGACCAACATCCATGCATTCAAGGGGCGTATTACATTTTTGAGGCCTTTTACCCTTTTTATTTTTAATTTTTACAGGTCTATTAACCTTAGAGACCGTAGTTCTAAAAAATGGCATAAATGGATCTGGCTTACCCAAAGGAGAATAATGGTACTCTACTGGTGCCAAAAGCCTTGCAAGACGCCTTTCGTATTCTTTTATCCTCGGAGAAACTTGGACCTGAGATTTAGAATGGTCTTTATTGCCATTTTGTATAACATTCTTATTTTTTGCATTTACAAAGGAATAGGAGCTGAAAGACAACAAAAAGCTTATAAGAATTAAAAAATAGGAGCTTGGTTTTATTTTAATGTTACTGATCATCTCTTCTTTTTCTTTGTCTTATGAAGGTTTTTTTGTTCTTTAGGAGTTAAAAATCTATATGTAACGGCCGTACACTTAGTATTGACAACCCACGTACTTCCCCTTTGAACAAGATTTAAATCGCCTTGGGAACCGGAGGTATCAGCGCCAGCAGCTCCCTTTCCTTGGCTACTACCACCCTTTGCCTTTGAACTTACCTGGCTCCAGATCTGAGAGCTTTCCTTTGCCCCTCCCATTGTTACGTCCTTGATGTGAACAATTCTTGCCATGCGACTGACCCTGTCAAAAAAGACAACAGTGTTATGAAAAGGCCCTCTAAATTCAAGAGAAACCGGAATACTTGCGTAAAAATCATGCACTTGTTCCCTACCTGGACGAAAGGCCTGAAATTCAAGTCTTGCCTCATTACCAAGTGAAGAAATCGAAGTGAGCACAGAAGGAATATCTTCCTTTTCAGGGAGGAGCCTTAGGGCCTGTTTTAATATCTTTTCCATTTCCTTAAGCTCTTTTT
>JALXCD010000109.1:12283-50943 GCA_026991135.1 Deltaproteobacteria bacterium
GAGTTGTGGAATTTTTGAAGAAATGCTATCAATTTCTCCCATTCTCACCGACAAAAATAGATACCAAAAAAGGGCAATGGGAATAATCCAGGAAATCACCAAAATTAGTATCTTTTGCCACAAGGGCATTGAATAGACTGTATCAAATATTGTAGATGGGATTTTTAATTGTAGATTTGTCTTTAAAGGCATATTTTCTTGTTAACTCCTTAAATCTACAGTCAAATCAAATGACATGAGTTCATGTCCCTGAATATTTTTCCGCCTTGTGGTATTTAATTTCACCTTTTTTGTGAATTTGGAGGCATCCAGACGCCTCATAAACAATGCAACAGTATGGTTATCCATGGCGATACCAGAAACATGAAGAGTTTCTCCCTTAAGGCTCAAGTTTGTTAGCCACATCCTGTTAATTGGTAAAGAAGTGACCACCTCATCCAAAATTTTGACTGTTTTGGTCCTACCTTGTTGTAATTTTTCAATGGCTGAAAATTTTGTTTCAATCTCTTTGCTTTTTTTCTTAACCTGGTTGATTTTTTTATTTACATATGAAAGTTTAGCCTTCCTTGCTTCTAATTTTTTTAACTCTTCTCTTTGAATAGAAACCTTTCCCTGAATGGCAAAACCAACAGCAAAAAGGGAAACCGACAACAGAATTAATGAAAGAAAATAAATGGATATCTGCTGTCTAACACTCTCTCTTTTTTTCCATTCCCTTACTGGTAATAGGTTGATGGCAATCACTATTCGACACTCCTTAGGGCAAGACCTGAGGCAATGGCCATTTGGGGCTCTATTCTCTCAACATATTTTTTATCAATTTCCTTTGGTATAATCAGTTCTGAGAGACAGTTAAACTTTTTAGTCTTAAGTCCCAATTTTTTGGAAAATCTTGTCTCTATTCCACTTAAAAGAGCAGTTCCCCCACTTAAAAATATACATGTTGGCTGACCTTCATTTGGTGAGCTGGCTTTATAAAAATTTATTGCCTTACCAACTTCTTCAACCCAAAGATCCACAATTCTTACAATGGTCTCACTTACTTCCTTTTTTAAAAGGTTATCTTTTGTACCGATGATCTTGACTTTTTCCGCTTCCAGATTGTTTAAACCTGTGGCCTCTTCTATTGCCTCTGTTAGATGCTCTCCTCCAAAGGCCATATCCCTTGTAAAGACAGGCATACCGGATTTAACGATGTTAAGATTTGTCTTTGTGGCGCCAATATCAATTAAGACTGCCGCCTCTTCGCTCCTGCCATATGCCATTTCAAAGGCATTTGTGAGACAAAAGGCGTCAACATCAATTATAGAAGGGATAAGACCGATGGATTCCAAAAGATCTGCATATTCATCCACAATTTCCTTTTTTGCTGCCACCAAAAATATGTCACTTTCACCCTTTTCCTCATCCATTTTCAAAATGCTAAAATCGATATAGACCTCTTCAATTTCAAAGGGTACATATTTTTCAGATTCAATTATAAGATTTTCCTCGATCTCTCGTTCAGTGAGATAAGGGACATTTATTCTCTTTACAATTACAGAATATCCAGAAATGGATGCAGAAACCCTTTTCAATTTTGGTGCACAGTTGGAAATTAAATTTTTAAGACATTCCTCTACTATCTCTCGATCCTTTAGGGAACCATCTATCACTGCCCCTTTTGGAACTAGAGTCCTTCCAACCGTCTTAAGACATCTTTTGTCTCCAGAACCCTCAAACTCGATAAGTTTTATGGTATGAGAACCTATATCTATTCCAAGGGTAGGTTTTTGTTTTGGCTTAAAAAATGATTTCAAGGAAAAACTTTTCATTGCAATTTTATCTTTCCCTTTTGTTTATGTATTAAACGGTTCGGCTTCATTTATTTTTTTCTTAAGCACATTAAAAAAACTTGTCTTAATAAAATTGAAAGTTATCATTAGAGGTCTTATCTTAGGCATCTTGTTATAATCTTTAAAAATTACTCAAATAATTTTAACCATGTTTGATATTGAACGAATAAGAAACTTTTCAATAATTGCCCACATAGACCATGGAAAATCCACCTTGGCAGACAGAATCCTAGAATATACGGGCAGTGTTACAGCTCGGGAAATGAAAAAGCAATTTCTGGACCAAATGGATCTTGAAAGGGAAAGGGGCATTACCATAAAAGCCCAAACAGCGCGTCTATTCTATGATGCCAGGGATGGAAATAGATACCTTTTAAATTTGATAGATACCCCTGGGCATGTTGATTTTTCCTATGAAGTGTCAAGAAGTCTAGCAGCTTGTGAAGGCGCACTCCTTGTGGTGGACGCAACCCAGGGGGTGGAGGCCCAGACCCTTGCAAACGTATATCTTGCCCTTGAAAACGACCTTGAAATCATACCTGTTATAAACAAGATTGATCTTCCAAGCGCTGATCCTGAAGGCGTTGCAAGACAGGTGGAGGAAATTATCGGCCTTGATGCCTCTGATGCTATTTTTGTGAGTGCAAAGGAGGGCATAGGCACAAAAGACGTCTTAGAGGCTATAGTAAATAAAATCCCTCCGCCAAAGGGCAAATCTAATAACCCCTTGCAGGCTCTTATATTTGACTCATGGTTTGATTCCTATCAAGGCGCCATAGTCCTGGTGAGAGTTGTTGAAGGGACTCTTAAAAAAGGAATGGGCCTTATGATGATGTCAAACGGCAAAAAATATGAGGCCCTAAGGATAGGCGTATTTGCTCCTCACAGTGTGGATGTTGAAGCCCTTGGACCAGGAGAAGTGGGATTTGTTGTGGCCGGTATTAAAAACGTAAGGGACACCCAAATTGGCGACACCCTTACAGATTCGAAAAGGCCTGCAAAGGAGCCCCTTCCAGGTTTTAAGCCTGTAAAACCAATGGTCTTTTGTGGACTTTATCCTGTGGATTCGAATCAGTACGATCAACTAAAGGAGGCGGTGGAAAAGCTCTGGCTAAATGACCCTGCCTTTTCATACGAGCCGGAAAGCTCTGCCGCCCTGGGTTTTGGTTTTAGATGCGGGTTTTTGGGACTTTTACACATGGATATTGTGCAAGAAAGACTTGAAAGGGAATTTGAGCTTCAGCTTATCACCACGGCACCTGCTGTTGCATACAGAGTTGAGCTTACATCAGGCGAAAGGACCACCATTCACAACCCGGCACAGATGCCAGAGGCAGGAAAGATTAAATCCATTTATGAACCCTTTGTGGAAATGGAGATATATGTCCCAAAGGAATTTGTGGGACCTGTCATGACCCTTTGTGATGAAAAAAGAGGAAAGCAAAAGGACATGACCTATTTGACTGCCGAAAGGGTCCTTTTAAAGTACGAACTTCCCTTTAATGAAATTGTCCTTGACTTTTACGATAGACTCAAATCAATAAGCCGAGGCTATGCCTCCATCGACTATGACTTCCTTGATTATAGACCAGCAAATCTGGTGAAGCTTGATATCCTTATAAACAAGCAGCCTGTTGACGCCTTGTCTGTAATCGTACACAAGGACAAGGCCTATTACAGGGGAAGGGAACTTGTGTCAAAACTCAGAAAGATTATTCCAAGGCAGCTTTTTGAGGTGGTAATACAGGCAGCCATAGGAAGTAAGGTCATTGCAAGGGAACGCATACCTCCCTTAAGAAAGGATGTCACTGCCAAATGTTATGGCGGAGATATCACAAGAAAGAGAAAGCTTCTTGAAAAACAAAAGGCTGGCAAAAAGAGGATGAAACAGGTGGGGCAAGTGGAAATTCCCCAGGAGGCCTTTTTGAGTGTTCTAAAGGTGTGATTCATAAAATTCCTGGCAGTCTTTTAGGAAAGGGATTTTGGAGTTTTGCCTTTTTTATGGAAAAATGGGCAAAGGGATAAAAATTTTATTGAAATCTTTCATGAAGACGGGAAACTTTCGAAAATTTTTTGAAATCAGTTTTACATGTTTAGGGTAAAAGCCAAATCAACTGGATAACTTTTTCGCCAAATCATCCAAAAGCTCTTTGCATCCTTTTGTATCCGGGTGTGCATCCCCCAAAGCTGAAAGCCATATATCATAGGCCTTCTGGGCTAGATCAAGGGCCTTTTCATAATGGTGCAGGTCCCTATAAACATTCGCTAAATTGAACTGCCGAATGGCCACGACAGGGTGATTGGGGCCAAAGTTCTTTAGATCAGACGCCAAGGCCTCTTTCAGTAAATCTCGAGCCCTTTTACAATCGCCTAAAGCCTGGTAAACAGTCGCCAAATTGTTCTTTCGAACGGCCACCTGTGGATGATCCGGGCCAAAGTTCTTTAAATCAGACGCTAGGGCCTCCTCCAGTAATTTACGAGCCCTTTCATTATCGCCCAAATCCTCGTAAACTAGCGCCAAATTGGACTTTCGAACGGCCACCCGCGAATGATCCGGGCCAAAGTTCTCTAAATCAGACGCCAGGGACTCTTCCAGTAATTTACGTGCCCTTTTATATTCGCCTAAAGCCCAGTAAACAGTCGCCAAATTGTTCTTTCGAACGGCCACATCGGGATGATCCGGGCCAAAGTTCTTTAGATCAGATGCTAGGGATTCTTCCAGTAAATCTCGAGCCCTTTCATAATCGCCTAAAGCCCGGTAAACTAGCCCCAAATTGGACTTTTGAACGGCCACCCGCGAATGATCCGGGCCAAAGTTCTCTAAATCAGACGCCAGGGACTCTTCCAGTAATTTACGAGCCCTTTTATATTCGCCTAAAGCCCAGTAAACAGTCGCCAAATTGGACTTGTCAAGCGCCACATCGGGATGATCCGGGCCAAAGTTCTTTAGATCAGATGCCAGGGATTCTTCCAGTAAATCTCGAGCCCTTTCATAGTCGCCTAAATCCCTGTAAACTAGCGCCAAATTGTTCTTTCGAACGGCCACATCGGGATGATCCGGACCAAAGTTCTTTAAATCAGACGCAAGGGCTTCTTCCAGTAATTTACGAGCCCTTTCATATTCGCCTAAATCCTCGTAAACTAGCGCCAAATTGGACTTTCGAACGGCCACCCGCAGATGATCCGGGCCAAAGTTCTTTAGATCAGACGCAAGGGCCTCCTTCAGTAAATCACGGGCCCTTTTATAATCGCCCATTTCTCTATAAACCAATGCTAGGTTATTTTGTAAAAGGGCCTTTTGAGGGGATGTGTCATCTGGAATCCTTTTTAAGAGCGCCTCTCCAAAGGGAATGTATTGAAACTTATCAACAGGATTGTCCTTGGTTTCATCAATATCCAACAAATCCGTTACAGACTCAATTAAAAACTTAAGGTCTTTTAAACCGACCTTGAGCTTTAGGGAAAGGGCTTCTGAAAGGACAGGGTGCATTTTATAGCGGTCACTTTCCTTTTCTTTCAATATAAAGCCCTTTTCATAAAGGCCTTCCAGGTAACCGGCAAAATCCTCCTCCCATTCCAGTTTCTCAACCTTTAAAAGGGAGGTAAGAAAATCGTATTCAATAAAGGCCGTGGGAAGGGCAGTAAACTGCTTTAATATGTAAATCTCCCTTTCATCAAGATTACTTAGATCAAAAATACTACTTAGGTAGCTTTTAATGCGTTCGATCTTTTTTTTGGAATGGAGCACACTGACATTTGCCTTGGCATCCAAGGTCAAGGCTTCCAATATCTTATCAAAGTCCCAGTGATTCCTACTGGATGACTTGGCCAAAATTTCAACAGTAAGGGTGTGCCTTTCCACCCTGTTTACAATGATGCGCACCTGGTCCCTTGCAAGTTCTGAATTATGCCTTTTAAAAAGGTCAATGGCCTCTTCTTCATCTAAAAAATCAAGCTCAATGATATGAAAGCGGGGGATGCGCTCCCGGGAGATAACAAGAAGATGCCAGCCAGGCGGCCATGGCAATAGGTCATAATAACGGGCCAGTTCCTCCCTGGCATTGTCCAGGACCAGCAGCTTGGGCCCTTTGCTCTCCAGGGTGCGGAGCCTGTTTAAACAGGCCTCCATTTGGTCACTTGGAGGAAAATCTCTAAGGCCAAGGTTTTCCATCAGGGAAAAATTGGTTTTTATGGCCTCTTCAAAGGAATCTTCAATGGTAAGCCACAGGATGTGGTCATATTCTTCGTAGTATTCATCTACATATACGGCAGCAAGGGTTGTTTTCCCAATTCCACCCATCCCGTTTATAAGTGCGGTTACCCTGTTTTTTAAAAGGGCCTGGCGCAAATCTTCAAGGTCCCCTTCCCGGCCGACAATCTCCCTTTTGGGGACCCTTACAGGAGGGGTTATCTCCTTGGGAATTTTTGAAGGCTTGCCTTCAGACCCTTCAAGTATTTTAAAGAGGCTGTCTATTTTTAGAGAGATTTCCGTAAGTTTAAGGGCATTATTAAATATTTGGGATTTATAGTTTTCATCTACTTCCAGCTTTTTAAGCTCTTTATTATCTGCAACCTTTTCATTAAAAATTTCAATAAACTTTTGTAATTGTTCCTTGGTAGGGGGGATAATATGGGGATTTTTTTTAAGTTCCCTTTTTAGTTTTTTCTCATCTATTTTGTAGCCGCCCTTGGCGACAAATCTAAATTTTAGAAGTTCATCAACAATGATCTGGGATTCGTAAAAGGGGAATCTATCGCCTTCATCTTTTATGGGATATTTCTTTTTGAATTCCTCAATGGTTTCATATATGACCTTGGTAAGATTGTCTTCAAAACTCTTTCTGTCTGAAAATATCCTGTCAAGGCCTTTATTAAAGGCATAGGTGGCAATGCTATTTGCAACTAGGGAGGCGACCGTATCAAGCATGGTAAAAAGATACCTTTATTTTGGCCCTAAAAAAGGTTTCAACATGCCCAAAAAAGCCATTTAGACACCCTTTTTACGATTTTTTCCTAAATTTTAACAAAAAATATTATAAACATTTTCTTATTTGATCATCAAGCGAAAGGATAAAGAAAAAAACGGGTTTAAGTTATTAGTGGCCCTGGCCCTTTTCAAAGGCTGTTGCAATATCTATCCATGAGGGCTAACATAGCCCACCAAGAAAATGGAAAATTCAAAAGACAAATTCATATCCACACTCAAGGAATATGCCCAGGCAATTGTAATTGCCCTTATTCTGGCCCTTTTTATAAGGACATTTGTGGTCCAGGCCTTTAAGATCCCCTCTGGCTCCATGATAAAAACCCTTTTGATAGGAGACCACATCCTTGTAAATAAATTCATCTACGGGGTCAAAAACCCCTTTACCCGTGTGACCTGGATACCAATAGACAGTCCCCATAGGGGGGATGTGGTGGTTTTCATCTTTCCAATGGATAGAAGTAAGGACTTTATCAAAAGGGTTATCGGCCTTCCAGGAGATGAGATAAAGATAGTGAACAAAAAGGTCTATGTTAATGGAAGGCCCTTTGTTGACCCCCCTGGGGTTCAGCACACAGATCCTAATATTCTTCCTGCAAGCGTAAGCCCAAGGGACAACTTTGGCCCAATAAAGGTTCCGCCAGGAAAGATATTTGTCATGGGAGACAACAGGGATCAAAGCTTTGACAGCAGATTCTGGGGGTTTGTGCCCCTAAAGGACGTAAAGGGAAAGGCATTTATCATTTACTGGAGCTGGGATTCTGAAAGGTTTGCCCCAAGGCTTGGAAGGATTGGTCATCTTATTCATTAACTGAAGTTTCAGGAAAGCTTAAGTTAATCTTGTATTTTCCCCTTCTTGAGATTAGTTTATTTGCCCCATGAAACCGGATAAATGGAAGGCAATAGATAGGGCCAGAAGGATTCTCGGCCTCACAGACAAGGCCACCAGGAACGAGATAAGACAGGCATATATGCGCGCCTGCAAGCTGAATCATCCTGATATTGCCTCCTCCAGCCAGGATACTGAAAGGGAAATTGCAAGGATTAATGCAGCCTATCGCCTCTTGATGGAATATGCAGACAACTATCGGATAAACTTTATGCCCAATGAGGACGGCATGGACGACACGGACTGGTGGTTTTACCATTTTGGACAGGATCCAATATGGGCCGGAGAACAAGAGGAGTAAAGATGGCACTTGTAATTCAGAAATACGGTGGAACATCTGTTGCAAACACCAACAGGATAAAGAGGGTTGCAGAAAGGGTAATTGAGCGAAAAAGACAGGGGGATGACATAGTTGTTGTCCTTTCTGCCATGGCAGGACAAACCAATTACCTCATAAACCTTGCCCTTGAAATGCAGCCCCAGCCTGACAAAAGGGAACTGGATGTGCTTTTGTCCACTGGAGAGCAGGTTACAATTGCCCTTTTTTCCATGGCAGTGAAAAACCTTGGTTTTGATGCAGAGTCCTTTCTGGGCTTTCAAATACCCATTGAGACCGATACTGCCCATACCAAGGCAAGGATAAAAAATATCCCCACAGAAAGGCTCAAAAGGGCCCTGAAGGAGGGGAAAATTCCGGTGGTTGCAGGTTTTCAGGGAATCGATGCCTCCGGAAGCATCACCACCCTGGGAAGGGGGGGCTCGGATACAACGGCAGTTGCAGTGGCGGTTGCCCTTAAGGCAGATGTTTGCGAAATATATACAGATGTGGACGGGGTCTATACAACTGATCCGAACATCTGTCCAAGCGCCAGGAAGATAGAAAGGATTTCCTATGAGGAGATGCTTGAGATGGCAAGCCTTGGGGCCAAGGTCCTTGAGATTCGCTCTGTTGAGTTTGCCATGAGATACAACATGCCCCTTCATGTCCGGTCAAGCTTTACCAACAGCCCTGGTACAATGGTAGTCAAGGAGGATAAATCCATGGAAGACGTATTGGTTTCTGCAGTAACCTATAGCAGGGATGAGGCCAGAATCACTGTAAAAAAGGTACCTGATAAACCTGGTATTGCAGCAGCGCTTTTTAGCCCCATTTCAGAGGCCAATATAGTGGTAGATATGATTATCCAGAATACCAGGGAAGGAAACCTAACCGATATGACATTTACGGTTCCCAAAAATGACCTAGAACAGGCATTGGAAATAGTCAAAAAGACTGCTGAAAAAATAGGGGCAGAGGCAGTCGTTGGTGACAAAAACATTGCAAAGGTTTCAATTATAGGGGTTGGTATGAGAAATCATGCAGGTGTCGCCAGCAAGATGTTTGATATCCTAGCAAGACATGGCATAAATATCTTAATGATTAGTACTTCTGAAATTAAGGTTTCATGTGTTATTGATGAAAAGTTTACTGAGCTTGCAGTAAGGGCCCTTCATGAAGGTTTTGGCCTGGACAAAGAGGGCTTTAGTGAGGGTTAATGAAAAATGACCAGACGTGTTGAGATCTACGACACAACTTTAAGGGACGGTACTCAAGCGGAAAATTTTAACCTTTCTGTTGAAGACAAAATTAGAATTGCTATAAGGTTAGACGAATTCGGGATAGACTATATTGAAGGGGGCTGGCCAGGATCAAATCCAAAGGATGAAAAGTTCTTTTCAGAAATAAGAAACTATTCACTCAAGCACAGCAAGATATCTGCCTTTGGAAGTACTCATCTAGCCAAAAATAAGGCCCATGAAGACAAGAATCTAAAGGCCCTCATAGATGCAAGGACTCCTGTTGTCACCATATTTGGAAAGAGTTGGGACATACATGTAAAAGACGCCTTGAGAATTAGCCTTGATAGAAATCTTGAAATAATCCATGACTCAGTAGCCTTTTTAAATCAAAATGTGGATACAGTCTTTTATGATGCAGAACATTTTTTTGATGGATTTAAGGCAGATAAGGACTATGCCATATCAACCTTAAAAAAGGCCAAAGAAGCGGGGGCAAAGTGTCTGGTTCTCTGTGATACCAATGGGGGGACTTTGCCCAATGAAATAAGTGCAATCATTGACGAGGTAAAAAAAGAGCTTGGAGATAATACGGATCTTGGTATCCACTGCCATAACGACTCTGAAATGGCAGTTGCAAATTCCATTCAGGCGGTTCTTTCAGGTGCACGGCAAGTTCAGGGGACAATAAATGGTTTTGGAGAAAGATGCGGCAATGCTAACCTTTGTTCCATAATTCCGGCTCTTGTGCTAAAGCTTGGCTACCAATGTGAGGCTAGTAATAACCTTAAAGAACTCACCAGCACTGCCCGTTTTGTCTATGAAATCGCAAACTTAGCCCCCAATAAATATCAGCCCTATGTTGGAGCCAGTGCCTTTGCTCATAAGGGAGGAATCCATGTAAGTGCTGTGCAAAGAAATCCTGAAACCTATGAACACATAAGACCAGAGCTTGTTGGAAATGTACAAAGGATACTGGTTTCAGACCTTTCTGGAAAAAGCAATGTAATAGCAAAGGCAAAACAGTTCGGCCTTGATCTATCAAGTGACGACCCACTGGTCCTAGATATTGTTGCAAAGCTAAAGGAGCTTGAGGCACAGGGGTTTCAGTTTGAAGGAGCAGAGGCCTCCTTTGAACTTCTCATGAGACGGGCAAGTGGAACTCTTAGAAAGTATTTTGATCTTCTGGCCTTTAGAGTAATTGATCAAAAATGCAAAGAAGAAGAGCCTCCTCAAGCAGAAGCTACTGTCATGGTAAGGGTTGGAGGAAAGGTGGAGCATACGGCTGCAGTAGGAAACGGGCCAGTGAATGCCCTTGACAATGCCATTAGAAAGGCCCTTGAAACCTTTTATCCTCAGCTTAGGGAAATGACATTGGTGGACTATAAAGTACGTGTGCTTCCTGACAGCCCGGGAACAGGGGCGAAGGTTCGGGTGCTTATCGAATCAAAGGATGGAAAGGATAAATGGGGAACTGTAGGAGTTTCTCATGATATCATTGAGGCAAGCTGGCAGGCCCTTGTGGATTCAATATGTTATAAATTGATGAGGGATGAAGGCAAAAGACAATAATTTTTTAAAAGATTACCTTTCCTTTCTTTTGATTCCCCTTTTTTTGATATGTTTTATATCCTTGAAATCCTTTTTAGCTTTTACGAACGCCAAAACAAGAAACGTCCCAATTAAAGGATCTTTTCTTAACAATAACATTCCCTTCTTTGAGGAAAAACTACAAGATATCAATGAAGCAAGCCTTCCTGAATTGATAAGGCTTCCTGGAATTGGCCTAAAGACCGCCCAGGCCGTAATAGGCTTCAGGGAAAAAGCTGGGATTATTTGGGATATTTCAAGCCTTCTTAAACCCTTTGGCCCTTTAAATGACAGGGAATTTCAGGTAATTTCCTGTTACTATGATGTAAGTTTTAAAGAATAAAGGAGTATCAATATGTCCTATGGTGATGTAAATATCATTGCAATGGCAGGAAAAGGTGGAACAGGTAAAACCACCATTACAGCACTATTGATAAAATACCTGGTTGAATCCAATCTCACGCCTGTTCTTGCAGTTGATGCAGACGCAAATGCCAACTTGAATGAGCTCCTTGGCCTTCAAGTAGATGTGACCCTAGGTGAAATAAGAGACAAAATGAAGACAGAAACCCCACAAGGTATGACAAAAAACGAATTTATGGAAATACATATTAACCAAGCTGTCATAGAAGCAAAGGGATTTGATCTTCTCGTAATGGGCCAGCCAGAAGGTCCAGGGTGTTATTGCATGGCAAACTCCATTCTTGCACAGGTTATGGAAAGGCTTTCAAAAAATTATAGGTATCTTCTCGTTGATAACGAAGCTGGAATGGAGCATCTTTCAAGACTTAACCTAAGGAAAATAAATACCCTTTTTGTTATCTCTGATCCTTCTTCAAGGGGAGTGCTTACAGCGGCAAGAATAGCAGATCTCACAAAGGCCCTCCAGGTTCAGGTGGGTCAAAAGGTCCTTATTGTAAATCGTGTCCCTGAGCCTCTGCCTGAGTCCCTTGACCAGCATGTCAAGGATGCAGTTGAAAAGACTGATCTCGTCTTCGCTGGCTATCTACCTGCAAGTCAGGAAATATTTCAAAAGGAAATGGCACAGGAATCTCTCCTGGAACTTCCCTCAGAAACTCCAGTAGTAAAAAAGGCCTTTGATATATTTAAAAGGTTTATTTCCTAGAAAAGCCTGTCTTTCAAAGATTCAATAAGGCGGTATGACCTTGGTTCTTCTTCCAGACAAAAGCTATGCCGCCTTTTAAGATAACTCCAAAGCTCTCGCTTATTGCCATTTGTAATCTTTAATCTGAATATTCTCGATGGCTCACAATTTGTAAGATAGCTTAAGGACTTAATTGAAGAAAGGTGTATAATATTACCATTTCTATTTTCACAACATGATAGACAAATTATTTGTCCTGAACCCAACGAATAGGATACAGAAGGACCCTTCGGTTCCTTTCCGCAGAATTTACACCTTTTTAAAACTGGCAAAAGCCCCACTGCTCTTAAAAGCCTTACCTTATAAACAAGTGTAAGAATAAATGGATCTTGCCCATCTTCTAGGCTCACAAGATACCATTTTAAAAGATCAAAAATCTTGTCATCCTTTTCCCCTTCCTTAAACCACATATCAGTAAGCTCAAGGACAAGGCTTGCCATTAGAAAGCTTAAATAGTCGGATCGTATCCTTTGAAAAGGCTGAATTGTATGAGAGTTTTCAAGAAAAAAAAGGGAATTATCTCCCTTTTGACGCATACTAATTTTTATAAAACTAAAGGGTTCAAGGGCATTCATAAACCTTTTTTTGCTCTTTTTTGCACCCTTGGCTATACCCTTTATCTTTCCATGGCCCTTTGTAAAAAGGGTAACTATAAGATCACTTTCACCAAAGGATTCCCTGGAAAGAACAAATGATGGGCAAGTGATCTGCCGCATTATTAGATGCTTGAATTATTTATTGCTACTCTTAACCGTATCTTTAGTAAGATTGGCGTTGTCACTATTATTTGGCGAACTTTCCTTTACTTCTTCTTCTAAAAGAATATCTGGTGTCTTATTTATTTTGTTATTACTGCCTCTTATGCGACCCTGCTTATCATTTAAAGACGAAGTGACATTAACACTAGGGGATAAAACATTTTGGGAACTTTTTTCTGAAAAGAAATAATAATAGACACCGCCAGAAATGAGAATTATCAAAATTGCCAATAGTAACCAATAAAAAGGACTTGATTTTTTCTTTGGTTCAATATGAAATTTTGAATCAGGTATTTCTTGAGCAGCAGGAATCTGCTTTTCCTCCCCTTCAAGGTCTTCTTCCAATCTCAATATTGCCTCTTCAGGGTCAATCCCTATGTATTCTGCATAATTTCTGATAAAACCTCTTACAAAGACCTCTGCAGGAAGGTCGTCAAATCTATTTTCTTCTATAAGTTTTAGCCGTGCAACAGATATCTTTGTCCCTTCTGAAATTTCTTCTAGGGTAATTTGCCTAAGTTCCCTTTCTTTTTTTAAATATTCGCCTACAGTCTCCTTTGCCATGTTAGTTTGCCCCTATAATAATATCCGAATGGTTGACTTGGCCCTCAAATCATTTAACCATTCCTGAAACCTTTCATTTATGGCCTCACGATAGAGCTTGTTCCTTACCTCTTCCATTTCAGTTGGATCAATATCTATCTGTTTACTATTTGAGATACCAGAGAGCCTTAAGATTTCAAAACCCAACTTTGTCCTAATTACCTTAGAATATTCTCCTGGCTCTAACTCTTTTACGACCTTTTTAATATCAGGAGCCATCTCATCTATACTGAAAATTCCAAGCCTTAACTCTTTGGCTATGGGATCATTACTGGAATATTTTTGGGCAACTTCATTAAATGGAATCCCATCTTTAAGGGCCTTTAGAGCCTCTTGAGCCCTTTTTCTCGCCCGCTCAATATCCTTTTTGCTTTCAGACTCGGGAACTATGCAGATATGGTCAATAATATAAAAGGGACCTTCATAGGTTGTTTCTCCACGCTCTTTCCTGATATAATCCCTGACCTGTTCATCTGTTATTACTATCTTTGAACGGACTTGGGCATTAATTAATTGCATTCTTTCAAGCTGTTTGGCCATTTGCCTCTTATATTGTTCCAGAGTAAGCCCCTCTTTTTTTAATTTCTCTTTAAATTCTTCAAGAGTTATTCCATTTGATTGACAAATTCTTTCAATGGCTGCATTTACATCGTCATCTGTGACCTTTATTCCAAGCTTTTTTATCTCTTCATCAACTAGGTAATCATCTATCATTTGAGGTAAAATCTTTGCATAAATCTGTTGTTTAATCTTTCTTTTTTCCTCGTCTGTGGCAGAATCATCTAGGTATTCCTTTAGAAAAGGGGCAGCCCTTTTTTCTAGCTCAGAAAGAGTTATTACATTCCCGTTCACTATGGCAACAATTCTATCAACTATCACTGCATAAACTAGATGCAGGTGAAATAAAAGAAAAAAACTGACTATAATCCCTAAAATTATCAAATTTTTCTTCATGATCTTCCTTTTATTTTTTACTTCATTAAAGAACATTTTGAATCAAAAATATTTTTCATTAATTAGTAAGTTTAATCAACTCTTTCAACAGTCTTATTACCTTTTTGGTAAAATTGTTTGCATCGACATCTTTCCTCTTCAATTCAATAAAAAGCCTTCCCTCAGGAAGAAGTTTGAATCTTCCATCTGATTGAACCAGCTTTAAAAGTCCATCAACGTCTTTAGGACCCTCTGGAACAAAGGTCATGGTCAGCTTCATACCCTGTTTCCAGCTACCATCTAGTCTTAAGACGTTAAGGTGCCTTAAAAGGGCCTTTATAATCATTATATCTAAAAGGTTCTCTACTTCCTTTGGAACAGAACCAAATCTGTCCCCTAGTTCCTCAATAACCATTTCTTTATCCCTTTCAGTTTCAACTTCTGTAAACCATCTATAAAGCTCCATCCTTTCATGAACACTTGGACAGAATTCTTCAGGGATATATGTTGGTATTCCAAGGCTTACCTCAGGCTCAATCCTCTTTTCAGTCTCTTTGCCCTTAAAGGCATCAATGGCCTCCTTTAAAAGATCAAGATAAAGATCATAACCAACTTCTGCTATCTGCCCTGCTTGGGCTATACCTAAAAGATTTCCAGCGCCCCTTATCTTTAAGTCCTTTAGGGCAAGATGCATTCCACTTCCAAGCTCTGAGGTCTCCATTATGGCCTTAAGCCTAAGGGCAGCCTCTTTTTTCAAATCGTCAAGGCTTGGCACAAAAAGATAGGCATAGGCCTTTAAATGACTCCTTCCCACCCTTCCCCTCAATTGATATAAATCAGCTATCCCAAGTCTATCTGCCCTGTTGACTATCAAGGTATTTGCTGAAGGAATATCAATTCCAGATTCTATTATTGTGGTACAAACAAGACAATCTATTTCTCCTCTGACAAATCGAATCATAATCTCTTCGAGCTTGGAAGGTTCCATCTGTCCATGGGCGACTTCCACCCGCACGTCTTTAATAAGTGCCTTAATGTGATCTGCCATCTTGAATATACCTTTTATACGATTCTGTACAAAAAATACCTGCCCTCCCCTTTTCTTTTCTCGTAAAATGGCCTCTTTCAAGATGGCATCATCAAATTCAGCAAGAAAGGTCCTAACAGATTGCCTTCCTTTCGGCGGATCCTCAAGGATGGACAGATCTCGGATCCCTAAAAGGGAAAGTTGAAGTGTTCTTGGTATGGGTGTAGCAGTAAGGCTAAGGCAATTTACCTCCTTTGTTATTGCCTTAAGCCTTTCCTTTTGCTTTACGCCGAATCTATGTTCCTCATCCACTATCACAAGCCCAAGCCTTTTAAAGACCACATCTGATTGAAGTATCCTGTGGGTACCAATCAATATATCTATCTTTCCACTTCTCACTCCATCGAGGACCTGTCTTTGAAGGCCCTTTGATTTAAGGCGACTAATGGCAGCAATATTTACTGGAAAATTTTCAAAGCGTGTCCTAAAGGTCCGTTCGTGCTGTTCTGCCAATAGGGTGGTGGGAACAAGAACGGCAACCTGAAAACCGTTTTGAACTGCCAAAAAGGCCGCCCTCATGGCAACTTCAGTCTTTCCAAAGCCAACATCCCCACAAAGAAGTCTATCCATGGGATAGTCGGCCTCAAGATCTTCGATTATCTCATTTATGGCCTTTTCCTGATCCTCTGTAAGTTCATAGGGAAAGCCCATTTCAAATTGTCTGTACATCTCATCTGGCGGTAAAAAGGAAATACCCTTTGTGACCTTTCGGATGGCATAAAGCTCAACAAGATCATGAGCTATCTCTTTGATGTTCTTTTTTACCTTGGCCTTTCGATTTTGCCACGTCTTTGCACCTAATCTATCAAGGCTTGGCTCCCTTCCTTCAATTCCTACATAACGCTGAAGCAAATTTAATCTGTCAACAGGTACATAAAGCTTATCTCCACCATGATATTCAAGATGCACATATTCACCAGAAACACCTGCGATATCCATCTTCACAAGTCCATGATAAAGACCAACTCCAAAGTCCCTATGAACAATAAAATCCCCTGGAGCCATCTCGGATATAGAGGCTACAGCAAGTTTTTTTTGTCTTCTTTTGGGACTCTTTTTAGAAATTGAGACAGCAAAAAGGCTGTGATCAGGTATAAATACAGAAGAATCATCCAGTAAAAATCCTTCTTCTAGAAAACCCCTTACCAGAAAAAGCCCTGAATTAGTCTTTAGGACACTTTCCCAAAAATCATCCCTTTGGGAAAAGATATGAAAATTTCTTTGATAGTGTTCAAGAATACCTGTAAGCCTGTTAAGGCTTTTTTCATTTTGATAGAAAAGAAAAACCCTTTTTCCTTGAGAAAGCCATTTATCTAATGATTCAATAAATCTTGCAAATATCTCAAGTCCTTTTCCAGAAGATATTGTAAGGGCTCCATGCTCTACTCCCTTTATATTTAAGGTAGCTTGACTCCTCTTTTTAAAAAGTGAGGGTAGAAAAAGATCTTCTTTGCCTAAGATATTGGTTGAATTTAAAAAGATGCGCCTTTTTTCCCCTATTTTCTTATCAAGATTATCGAAGTCAAGCACATATCCAGATTTTTCCATGACAAGATGTCCCCTTTGAGAAAGATTCAAAAGGGTTTCTTCCATCTTGATCATGGTATCTTGCATTTCCCTTGCAATTAAAAGGGAATCTTCAAAAACAAGAATTGAATCCATAGAAAGATAATCAAAAAAAGAACCAGGATTTATGTAAATAAATGGCAAAAGACTCAGGGTCCCTTCCGTATAGCGCTGATGTTCAAGGGCTTGAAGTGCATCTTTTACCATCGAACCAGACCACTTCATTCTTTTGGCATATTCAACTATGTTTGAGGAGGCATCTTCCAATAGATCTTTAGAAAAAATGCACTCTTTTACAGGTATAAAGACAGCTTCTTTAAGCCTTCTTACTGTTCTTTGATCATCTGGATCAAAGACCCTTATTTCTTCAACCAGTTCATCAAAAAATATAAGCCTTATGGGACGTAAATAATTGGGAGTAAAGATGTCTAATACTTCTCCCCTAACTGAAAATTCCCCTACATTTTGAACTCTAGGGAGCCTTTCATAACCTACTTCTGTTAACCATGATATCAGGCCATTACGATCAATTTCCTCTCCTTCAAGGGCAAGCTCAATATTATTTAGAAGGATATCCCTTGGAATAATCCGCTCCATAAGGGCCCTTGCATGTGTCAACACTATTATGTCCTTAGACTCAGCAAGATGAAAAAGTGTATTTAATCTTTGAGCAGAAATTTTAGTTGAGGGGACAAGGGGCAAAAATGGAAAATGCTCATAGGCTTGAAAAATTAAAACCTTTCGGGGTGAAAGACTTGATAACTCTTTAGCTCTTTTAAAGAGGGTGTCTTTATCCTTAACTATCCAGATAAGACCCTTACACTTTTTCAAATACTTTAAAAGCTCTAAAAGTCCGCCAGAAATAACACTGGTATTAAGTTCAAGTGGGAAACCCTTTTTAAAAAGGCTAGATGTATGTGTCATTTAAGAAATTTTAAAGGGAAGAAAGACTATACAATTGGGGAATTAGATTTTTTTCAAAAAAGCTGGTGAGTTCTTTTTCTAATTCAATTAGTTGGTCCTTTGAAAAGACCATTTCAAATTCATTATTTAGAAGTTCTTTTAAGACCTTATCTAGGGTAACTTTTTTATCTTTGATAAATGTTTCTCTAAATGCCATATATCCTTGGTCAAAAAGACTTTTAAAATACTCGTAACCACCTTTACTGACATCTTTTTGAAAAAAGACCTTATAAAGCGAATCAGAAAATTCCTTTTTTATATTTTCAATAGGAAAAAGGCGCCCTTTTGAAACAAAATTTAAAAATTCTCTTTCTAGGATTATAAGAAAACAAAAGACAATGCCCTTTGATATGACTATAAGATCTTCCTTGGCCAATTGGTCCTCTTTGTGGCCATATTCTTTAAGAATATTTGTTGCATACCCTATAATCTGAGCACTTAACTCCTTAGTCCAGGCATCAACCGTGTCTTCATTATGTCCAAGTTGATTTCCTGAATTTCGGAATCTGTGCTTAATTTTAATATCTTCTTTTCTTAATGTTTCATTCATAAAAATTTATTCTTTGTCTTCTAAAAATACGCCAACCACAATTACTGGTCAAGAAGTTAGCCTATTTTCCAAGACAAAAATTTGAAAAGATCTTATCGAGGATATCTTCAGTAGCCGTCTCTCCTGTTATTTCACCCAATAAATCAAGACCTTTTCTTAGATCAATTGCGACAATGTCAGGGCTCATTTTCTGATTAATATTTTCAAATGCTGAAGAAAGATAGCTAATACACCTTTCTAGTACCTGCTTTTGTCTAAGATTTGGGACACATTTTACTGTTTCTATTCCTGAATCCCTGGTAAGAATTTCAAAAATCAATTCTGTTAGCTTGCCTAAACCTTTTTGTCTTTTGGCTGAAATAAGACAAAAAGGCACCTTACTTAAAATAGGCGCATTTTCTCTCAAATAAGAAATCAACTCCTTGGCCAGACCGTCTGCATCCTTTACCTTATCAATCTTATTAAAGGCCACAATTATCTTTGTATTCGGATATTCCCTTAAGAAGTCTATAACTGCCTGATCTTCTAATACAATTCCTTCAGAGATATCTAAAAGCCATACGAATATCTTAGCCTTTTTTGCTACTTCATGGATTTTTTTTATCCCTATGGCCTCTATTACATCTGGAGCCCTTCTTATGCCGGCTGTATCCATAAGAGTTACAGGTATCCCGTTTATCTCTATCTGCCTTTCTACAACATCTCTAGTGGTTCCGGGAATATCTGTAACAATGGCCCTTTCTTCAAGGCAAAGGGCATTTAAGAGACTGGATTTCCCAGCATTTGGACGACCAATAAGAATAACATTTACTCCAAACCTTTGAATCTTTGTCTTTTTGTAACCCTCAATAAGGGTCTTAATAGGCAAAATTACCTTTTCTTTTAGTCGCTTACTTATCTCTTCTTCCTGAAGTATCTCAGAATCTTCTTCTGGATAATCAATTGCAACCTCAATGGCTGAAAGGCAATAGGTCAACTCTTCTTTTATTGAGGCTAGGATTTCATGAAGTCCACCCTTAAGCCCTGCCATCCCCAGTTCTACAAGGCCTGAACCTTGGGCTTCAATAATATCAAGAATTGCCTCAGCTTGATCGAGACTTATCCTACCATTTAAAAAAGCCCTTTTAGTAAACTCGCCTGGCTCTGCAAGCCGTGCCCCCTGTGACATTACTATAGAAAGGATATGGCTTATAACAGCTGGACCACTATGACATTGGATCTCAACAACATCTTCCCTTGTATATGTCTTGGGTGCCTTCATATAAACACATAGGGCCTCATCAACATCCTTGCCTGTTTCTGGATTGAAAATTGTCCCATAATAGAGTCTATGGGAAGAAAAGGGGCAATCCTTTCTGGCGGGCCGAAATATCCGCCTTAAAATAGGAAGGCTTTCAGGGCCGGATATCCTGACAATTCCAATTCCCCCTTGCCCCAAAGGGGTCGCAATGGCACAAATAGTGTCAAATTCCCTGTCTAATTTCACTTTTTAAAGGGCAATTATCTACCCCTTCTATTATTCTTTTTCCTTCTAAGTGGGGTGATTATCACCTTTCTTTGGGAGCCATCGCCTGAACTATGAGTTCGAACTCCCTTAAAATCTTTAAGGGCAAGATGTACTATTCGCCTTTCCCTTGAAGGCATTGGCTGAAGACTTACCGCCCTTCCTGTCCTTTTTGCCTTAATGGCAAGACGCTCTGCAAGGGCAATAAGATTTTTCTTCCTTCTGTCCCTATATCCTGTAGCCTCCACCATAATTCTGGTGGGAATGTCAGATATTTTTCTTTTTAGGTAAAGATTTACAAGATATTCTAGGGCATCTAATGTCTGACCGTCTTTTCCGATAATTAGAGAAAGATCATCTCCTGTTATGTTTAAAAAGGGCTTTTTACCTTGGCTGATAACTTCGGCATGGCCAGAAAGTCCTGAATTTTTTAAAATACCATTCAAAAATTCACATGCCTTTTGGGCCAGGCCTTCTAATTTTTCAAGGTCCGTCTCCTCACTAATTTCTTCAGCTAAGGGGCCTTCGACTTCTCCATTTACTTCCTCTTTTTCTTGTAACTCCTCCCCAGATTCTTCCCGAGTTTCTTCATGAGGTTTTTGTTCAAAAGGTTCTTCTGTTATTCCTTTTTTGGGAAAGGCCTTTATCTTTGCCTTTTTCCCGCCAATACCAAATAGTCCAGTGGAACCTCTTGTTATGATTTCTATCTCAAGGTCTTCTTCTTCACACCCAAAAAATTCACAAGCAAGCTTTACAGCTCTTTCCACAGTCTTTTCTTCAAATTCTTTTGGTTCTGTATTAAATGTTTGCATACTCGACAGAGCCTCACTCTACTTTATTCAGTAAATTTATTTACATAATATTGTTGCACTATTGAAAGAATATTATTTACCAGCCAGTAAAGCACTAAACCAGATGGGAAATTAATAAACATAAAGGTAAAAATTATTGGCAAAAACTGCATCATCTTTGCCTGGGTTGGATCAAGGGATGAAGGGCTCATCTTTTGCTGTAGATACATGGAGGCACCCATTAGCAATGTCAAAACTGGTATGCCATCTATCATTGGAATCTGTATTCCTGGGATCATCAACCTGTCAGGGGCAGAAAGATCATTTATCCAAAGAGCAAAGGGGGCATGTCTAAGCTCTATTGCCTGCAATAGAACCTTATACAAGGCAAAAAATACTGGAATCTGGAGTAACATTGGAAGACATCCACTCATTGGGTTTACCTTGTAGGTCCTATAAAGTTGCATAAGTTCCTTATTTAGCCTTTCTTTATCATCCCCATATTTTTCCTTTAGCTTTTGAAGCTTTGGCTGGAGCTTTTGCATGGTTTTCATTGACTGGGCACTTTTATGGGCTAGTGGCCAAAAAAGGACCTTTATAAGAACAGTAAGGACTATTATGGCAACACCATAATTATGAAGATACTTGTAAAAGAAATTAAGAACATATAAAAGAGGTTTTGCAATGGGATCAAACCATCCAAAGTTTATTGCTTCTGAAAGGTTATGGCCAATTGCCTTTAGCCTGTCAATTTCCTTAGGCCCCAAATAAACAACAATTTTACAAAGTTCATTTCCAAGGGGAATTCCAGAAAGGCGGCTTTCGGTAAGGCCTAAGTCATCAAGTTTTTTTATTCCAAGACGCCAAGGGCCTTGATGTTCTAGGGGGACTAAAGCAATCATGAAATAGTTGTCGCCAAAGCTAACCCAGTCAAGTGGCCCTGAAAATTTATGGACGTCTCCTACTTCCTTTAGCTCTATCTCCTCAAGACCCTTTTCAGGCGTGTAATAGGAAGGACCAGAAAAGATATAAGCGGAATCAGCCTTATAAGGCCTATCATAAAGATAGACTGAAAAGCTATTGACTGAGGCACCTTCTAACCTCATGGTCATCTGTACAACATAACTATCTCTTTTAAATAAAAAATCCTTATATAGTATCACTCCATTACCAAGATCCGTCTTGAAGATAAGTTGAGCCTCTTTTTGTTGATTGTTCAAAATTACCTTCTTCGCATTCGCAGAAAATAGCCTTGTCCTCAAATCTATCTCCTGACCGGAACCACGTATCTTGACACCGAGAGGTAAAATGGGAGGCTTTACATTGATTAGATCAACACCCTTTGCACCTTTATCAAGGCTTTCCTTATATTTTTTTAGGACAAAATGTTTAAAGGTAGCCCCGTTTTCACTCATAACTGCCCTAAAAAGGGGAGTTTCAATGATAACATCCTTTCCATTACCTTTTGGAGCCGATGGTAGATCAAGGGTGGACAATGTCTTTTTTAGTGACGCCTCTTTTGGCTTTTCTATGGAATGTTTGCCAACATTCTTAGATAAACTTTGTTTTAAAGATGAATTTGTTGCATTAGTTCCATTTAAGGCAGTTGTAGGAACCATTTGGTTTCCAAAAAAATATTGAAACCCTGCCAATACTGCAATAGAAAGCACTATTGCCAATAATGCTCTAGTTTCCATAATAAAATCCTTCTATTCTACAAAAAATAATGTAAAGGAATCTTAGGGAACGGGATCAAACCCACCTGGGTATAAAGGGTTGCAGCGGAGAATTCGTAATAAGGAAAGATATATTCCCTTTAAAGGACCATATCTTAATATGGCCTCATAGCTATATCTTGAACAGCTTGGATAGAAGCGGCAGGTATTTGGGAAAATAGGTGAGACAAGCGCCTGATAAAATTTGATCAGCGCCAATAAACCTTTTGTTATAAGACCAATTTTCAGGCCTTCATTCCCTTTTTTCATGAATTCTTTTGGCAATTTTTCTAACTGCCTCCTCTATCCTCCCATTCAGTTCCTGCCAACTGCTTTCTAATATGGCCTTTTTGGGCAAAAAGATCAAATCTATCCCTTTTGGGATTTTATATTTATTAAGTCTAAAAAGCTCTCTACACAGCCTTTTTGCCCTATTTCTCTTAACTGCATTACCAAAGCGTTTCCCGACTCCAACCCCCATTCGGGAAATATTTAGATTGTTTAGAGCAAATACCAAATTAAACTCTGGAAAATTGATCCTTTCACCTCTTTTAAAAACCTGTTGAAATTCTTGACTCTTTCTAATCCTCTCCGCCTTGGTAAGTTTGAACCTTCCCCTTGTCAATCCAAAAATCTATTAGACACAAAGCCTTTTTCTTCCCTTAGCCCTGCGCCTTGCCAAAACCTTTCTTCCAGCTTTAGTGCTCATACGCTTTCTAAAACCGTGTGTCCTCTTCCTCTTAATGATACTGGGCTGAAAAGTACGCTTCATCAGTTACAAACTCCTTAGTCAATATATATATTTAAAAACGACTTTATAGTCTATATGAACGGAGGTTAAAATTTTTACTAATCCCTTGTTATTATGTCAAGATTACCTTTGCTTTTTTATAAAAAAACAAATTTCTCCATCAAGCTTATTTCCTTGCTTTTTCAAATGCACTTTGTTAGTTTTTGAGCGTTTAATATTCGAAAAAATGTAGGGAAAAAATATGGTATTCGGTGCCCTTTTGGGGTGGCTTTCAAATGATCTGGCAATAGATTTGGGTACAGCAAATACCCTGGTTTATGTAAAGGGTAAAGGCATTGTCCTTCGTGAACCCTCAGTTGTCGCAGTAAAAAAGGATTCAAGGTCAACCAGGGTCTTGGCCGTTGGAAAAGAGGCCAAGATGATGCTTGGAAAGACCCCTGGCAACATTGTTGCCATTAGGCCTATGAAAGACGGTGTAATAGCGGACTTTGAAGTCACCGAGGCCATGCTTAGATATTTTATACGAAAGGTCCATAACAGGAGGACCCTAGCTCGACCTAGAATTATTATTAGCGTTCCTTCTGGAATCACTCAGGTTGAAAAGAGGGCAGTAAGAGAATCGGCTGAATCCGCCGGAGCAAGAGAAGTCTATCTCATTGAAGAACCCATGGCTGCAGCCATTGGAGTTGGGCTTCCAATAACTGAGCCAACTGCCAACATGGTGGTTGATATTGGTGGTGGCACAACTGAAGTTGCTGTAATTTCCCTTGCAGGAATTGTATTTTGTAAATCTGTACGAGTTGCAGGGGACAGAATGGACGATGCGATTTTACATCACATTAAGAGAAGATACAGTCTTTTAATTGGTGAACACACTGCGGAAAAGATAAAAATGGAAATTGGTGATGTTCTTCCTGAACCACCTTATAAAAAGATGGAAATTAAGGGGAGGGACCTTGTATCAGGTGTTCCAAAGACCATAGAGATCGACTCTTCTGAAATACAGTCTGCCATTTCTGAACAGGTAGAGACAATAGTTGAAACAGTAAAGATAGCACTTGAACAAACACCTCCAGAACTTGCGGCAGACATCGTTGACAAGGGGATAGTATTGACAGGTGGAGGAGCGCTTTTAAAAAATCTCGATAAGCTTTTAAGAGAAAAAACTGGGCTTCCAATCATAATAGCAGATGACCCACTTTCCTCAGTTGTTATCGGTTCTGGACAGGCCCTTGATAATATCAATATTCTAAGAGAAATCATGATCAGTTGATTTATTTAGAAATTGTCTAGAAGGTCAAATAATTCCTCAGGGAATAGCATCAAAAAACTCTTTGTCATCTTTCTTGTGATTGCTCTGACCCTTGGTGGTTTTAGTCTTCTTCACCACTTTAGGTCCAGATTGACAAAGCCTATGGAGTTGGCATTAAAGGATGTGAACGGAGAACTCCAGGATTTCTTTTCCTATCCCTTCTCAAAATTAAACTCTATCTGGAAAAATTACTTAGACCTCGTAAGAGTAAAACAGGAAAATAAAATATTAAAGGCCCATTTATCCCAGCTTCAAGCCGAAATAACCACCTATAGGGAGGCCCTCATAGAAAATGGCCGACTTAAAAAGCTTTTACAAATCAAAAGAAAAAGGCCGGAAAAATCAATTGTAGCCAATGTGGTTGGTTTTGATCTTGCCTCTTGGCGAGCAATTATCACAATTGATGTTGGTAAAAAACAAGATGTCCTAAAGGATATGCCTGTTTTGAGCCAAGGCGGAGTTATTGGAAGGGTAATTGAAGCTGGAATGACTCATAGTAGAGTAATGCTCGTTACAGACTATAACAGTAGGGTTGCTGCCATCATACAGAGAAATAGAGCTAGAGGAATACTAAAGGGACAGGGCAGAGGAGGATGCATTCTTGATTATGTCAAAAAGGGAATTGATGCCCAAGTAGGGGACATGGTGATAACATCTGGTCTTGATGGAATTTATCCCAAAGGGCTTATTCTTGGAAAGATCAAACTTGTAGGGCCAGGTGATAGGGCAGAGCTATTCCAAAGTATATTGGTGGAACCTGCTGCGAATATGGATGAGGTTGAAGAAGTGCTTGTCCTATTGATCAAAAAAGAGGAAAGATAAGTTGAAGACATCTTTAATATTTCTATTATTGTCATATTTATCTCTATTACTCAATACTACCTCACAATTCCCAGAAAGACTTTCTTTTCTCCACATTGATCTTTTACCCGCCTTATTAAATTGGTATGCCCTTAACGAACAGACATTTAAAGGCTCCTTTTTGATTTTACTCGTTGCAGCAATTTCAAGCCTATTTTCAGTTCTTCCTTTCTGGTCTTTTTTTATTAGTTACTTAATAGCCTTTTTGATAATAAGATATATTTGTTCCAATGTCCTTGAACTTTCCTGGCTCCACATACACCTTTTGACTTTATTTACAAGTATAGAGATACTGGTAATAGAAATGATTTTCACAGGAACACCTGAACTCCTTTGGCCTTATGGCATGGCCCAGGCCTTTTTTAATCTTTTATTGAGTCCTTTTTTATTTTTTATAGCCAACACAATTTTGGAGTTCAAAGAACAAACCTCAACTTCAAGTAGGGAATGAAAAAGTCAGAGGATAAAAAAAATAATTCTAAAATCAAAGTATTTAGCACCAAAATCCGCCTTAAACGCTTTGACTATAAAGAATTAGATCAGCGATTAAGACTTGTAACTTATGCAAGGCTGTTTCTTTTTTTATGTTTTCTTCTCATCTGTACAAGGCTTTGGTATCTACAAATATTAAAGGGAAACCAATTTAAGGCCCTTTCCGAAAAGAACAGCATTAAATACATAAGGCTTCAACCCTACAGGGGCAATATTCTTGATTGTTCAGGAAGATTAATAGCAGGAGTTGAGCCAAGTTTTAACATTGGTATTGTTCTAAAGGATGTAAAAAATGTTGAATGGTTAATTGAAAGGCTTGCTCCTTTACTTCAGTTGTCCCCTACTGACATAAGAATGAAACTAGTTGCATCAAAGAATCAGCCATCCTATTTACCCATAATTGTGAGAAGAGATGCCACCTGGGAAGAGCTTTCTAAAGTGGAGGCTCGACTTTTCGAACTTCCTGGTGTCGTTATAGAGGTAGCCCCTTCAAGGCAATATCCCTTTGGCCCAGTTGCACCACATCTTCTTGGATATTTGGGAGAAGTCAGCCTTGAGCAGCTTCGCCAAAAAAAGTTTGCTAATGCAAGGCCTGGCGACCTTGTTGGCAAATCAGGCATTGAGCTAAGGCATCAAGAAGAACTTTCAGGTATTAGCGGCTATAAAATGATTGAAATAGACGCCAGAGGAAGACTTGTAAAGGTACTAAAGATAAAAAGGCCGGAGCCTGGAAAGGACATTCAGCTATCACTCAATCTTGATATACAGCTTGCTGCAGAAGAGGCCCTTTCAGATAAAGTCGGTGCCGTTGTAGCCCTTGACCCAAGAAATGGAAAAATATTGGCTATGGCAAGCAGCCCTAAGTTTGACCCTAAGATATTTGCAAGGGGGGTAACTAAGGACGAATGGAAAGAGTTAAACAACCCTCTTTTGACTCCTTTGGTCAATAAGGCCATTCAGGGGCAATATTCTCCTGGTTCTACCTTTAAGATTGTTATGGCCTCTGCTGGCCTAAATGAGCACGTTATTAGTCCTTCTTCAACTTTTTTTTGTAACGGTTCATTTAAGCTGGGAAGAAGGCGTTTTAGGTGTTGGAAAAAAGGCGGACACGGACAGACTAATCTTTATAAGGCCTTAGTCCAGTCCTGCGATGTCTATTTTTACAATATTGGCCTTAAACTTGGTGTTGACAGAATTTCAAAATATGCAAAGGGATTTGGCCTTGGAGAAAAAACTGGTATTGACATAAAAGGAGAAAAATCTGGGCTTGTTCCTACAAAAAATTGGAAACTTAGAAGATTCAAGGAGCCATGGCAGAAGGGAGAGACCGTCAATTATTCCATTGGACAAGGCTTTCTACTTGTAACACCAATACAGCTTGCACGCCTAATCTCTGCTGTTGCAAATGGTGGAAAGTTATTTCGTCCTGAATACTTGCTAAATACTGAACCTAATCTTCAGGGCATTGTGCCTGTTAAAAGTTGGATCCTCAGAACCATCATTCCTGCCCTTAAGGGCGTAATTTCTGATAAACATGGAACTGCCAGAATATGCAGAATTGAGGGGCTTGAAATAGCTGGAAAGACTGGAACTGCCCAAGTTATAAAGCAGAAAAAGAGAAGAGAAGATGAAAAAATGGTCTGGCGTTATAGAGATCATGCCCTTTTTGTTGCATTTGCCCCTGTAAAAAATCCTAAAATAGCCGTTGCAGTTGTAATAGAACATGGGGGACATGGTGGATCAGCTGCTGCTCCAGTTGCCAGAGCTGTTATTGACAGATGGTTCAAGCTTCAGATGCCCAAACCTTCTACCATAATTGAGCAAACAGCCCAAAAAGAAAAGGCTAAGGTTCATGGATAAGAAAAGGCTTTTAAAGGACTTTGACCTTCCCCTTTTGCTATATCTTTTTTTGATTATGGCCTTAGGTCTTATAAATCTTTGGAGTGCAAGTGCCGCATCAGGATATCCCTTCCACATTAAACAGTTACAATGGTATTTGATAGGAACAGGATTTATGTGTGCGGCCTGTTCTTTTGATTATAGAAAACTTTCAAACTATTCTGGCTACATATATGCCATTACCATTTTATTGCTTATAATTGTAATGGTCGCTGGCAAAAAAGTATCAGGCTCACAGAGATGGATTTCCTTGGGATTTTTTAATTTGCAACCGTCTGAACCTGCAAAACTCTTGATGGTAATAGTAATCAGTAGTTTTTTGGCACAGGAAGACAAAGAACAGTTCGGTCTGACAGACCTTATTAAACCATCTCTTTTGGTATTTATTCCCTTCATATTAATATTTAAACAACCAGATCTGGGAACAGGACTTTTAATTCTTATAATTTTTGCCTCCCTTGTCTATTTCGTAAGGCTCAAATGGAGTGCCTTTATAACCATATTCGCCTTTTTGTTATGTGCCATACCATTGGCATGGAAGATAATGAAACCCTATCAAAGAAAAAGGATAGAAATATTTCTAAATCCAGAGGCAGATCCTTTTGGCGGTGGCTGGCATGTTATCCAATCAAAAATTGCCGTTGGTTCAGGTGGCCTTTATGGAAAGGGCTTTATGAAAGGCACCCAGGCACAGTTAAACTTTTTGCCAGAGGTACATACAGATTTTGCCTTTTCCATCTGGTCTGAAGAATGGGGGTTTGTAGGGGCAGTTATACTTATTTCAATATATTTTTTATTCCTACTTCGATGCCTTAATATTGCTCAAAACACCAGGGATAAATTTGGCTCCTATCTTGTTTTTGGTATAACCGCTATGATATTTTGGCAGGTAGTCATCAATACCTTTATGGTTCTGGGACTATTACCAGTTGTTGGCATTCCCTTGCCACTTATTAGCTATGGCGGTTCATCTGTAATTACCACACTTTTAGGCACAGGTCTTATTCTTAACGTAAAACTAAGACGCTCCTTGTTTCAGGGAAGCTGACAGGTTATTATTTAAAAAAAGGGGATGTAGCTCAGTTGGGAGAGCACCACGTTCGCAACGTGGGAGTCGGGGGTTCAAATCCCCCCATCTCCAAAATCTAGATTTTTTTAATAGACAAAAGTCCTTATCTAATTCAATATTAGGACTTCTATCCATAAAAATACTCTTTTTCTTGCTTTTGCTAATCACTTTTCATTTTGCTGGATAGACCGTACACTAAGTTTTTCCAGGATCAATTCATCTAGCCTTTTACCAGTACCTGGAACCTCGTTTCCATTTTTGTCTTTTCTAACGCCTATGCGATGAGAATTAATGCAGGTCTCCCAACTATTTGGATCAGCCGGAAGCGGATGCCGAGTACACCCAAAACCTGCAACAATGCATGGTGGCCCTGGATGCTGACAGGAATATTTCGGGTTGAATTCGCCCAAAGTGTCAGGGTGATAAAATTGACGCGTTATGGATGTGCCATAATGGCCCTCCCGGCAGAGACAATCCAAAAACGATCGCGGGAGACTGATATTCATTTTTTTTAAAACAGCTTGTTGCTTTTTATCACTAAGCCCGCTAAGCATTTCAATAACGATTTGACCTGGTTTTTTTACCCCTTGTGTTTTTTTTGTTTTTGTTGGCGCAGATGGGGTTTGAGAAGATATTTTTGGTGTGTTTTTTGTTTTTGAAGAATTAGGATGTGAAAATTTGGAATAGCTATCAGTAGAATAGTATAATCTAATACGATATTCTAACTTATCCATTGTTGTTTCCTGCATTTTTTCAGAGATTCTCGATGGATCGCGGTAATATCTGACTTTAACCAATTTTTGGGTAAGAGAAAGCTCTCCAAGTTTAATGCTAAAATTCTTATTCCAATAATATCTTAGTTTGGCCAAGTGGTTTTGACATCTTCTAAATCTTTCTTCTGCAACTTCCAATTTGTTCCGCAATTGGTTTACCTCCTGCTGCCTAGAATTGCGTGAAACAACACCACTATTATACGCATCAATATCATTTCTGATTTCATTTATCTGTTTTTCCTGAGTTCTTATACATTCCTGTGTCTCTTTATAGTCTTTATACAACCGCCAAGCCCACTCGCCTTCTTTGTTCACAAAAACGGGAACCTTGTGCAATGACCTTAAAACAGGACCATTTATATTTTTGGCATAAGCTAAAGTTGGTGCGATTAAAAAAACAACATAAAGTATAGATATAATAAACGTATAAAGTTGGATATAATGTTGTATTTTAAAACGATTAATCATGTTTGCACCTTCCGTTTAATAAATACTTAATGAAAACAGGTGGTCCCCGGTTTTCTTTAGAAAAGATAACACAATTATTTCTTAATCTTATGACAATTCGTCAATCATTGATTTATTTGTTTTCTCATGTCATCAATAAATGCGTCAACATTAAATTCCTCATCATCCAGCAAACACCATCTCTGTATTCTAGTCATCCCTTCTGGTGCCACCCACTGCCCTGTAATCTTCTCAAGCTCCATATGTGCTCCACCATTTTGATATGAAGGATGGGCATACACCGTCATGTAACCGCCATATAAAAACTTGTTCCAATAATCCCGTATCGATGGTCCGCCTGGAAGGCGGATGCGCAGCCACTTGTTACTGAAAAATTCCATAATGATACGGCCATCCCAATGTTTCTTCACCCATTCACCATCAACCGTGCGGCTATATGCACCGTTGCCTCCAAGATCCAGTACGTAATTACCCTTGCGCGGACCCTTTTCAGCACGGATAAAACTGAAATACATGAACTTTTTAGGCCACATGGCAGGATATTTTCCATCGGCGAACATGACCTGAATGCCACTTGTGGCTTTGGGATCGAATTTCCAGGTCAGCCGGTAGAATGCCTGATGGATACGCCGATCCACATTAAAGGGCTTAATGGGTTTCGAAGATATTAGGCCACACTTTCCCCACCAGTTCACGTTTGCTTTCACATCGGCCACCAGTTTTCTGTCCTGATAATGAGCGCATTGTTTTGCATCAAATCCGACAGCCGCCGGTTCGAACCATTCCCCTGGGCTGCCGTTGAAAAAGGTCTTGACCGGCAGAGGCGGCACTCCCGGTGCAGGTTTCGGTTCCTGAAGCGGAGCGCCTGGTCTGCGCCTGAGGGTGATTTTGGAAAGCGCCATTTTTACCGGCTGGCCGGCCTTGTCTGGTTGAGAATAGACCATTAGGCGAATTCCTGTCCCCTCCTTTAACTCATTCCAAGCTATAGGTTCTTGAGGTAGACCAGGCGCCTGGAATATCATCCCTACTGGGGTCAGGTGAATAAGCAGGCTTTTTGGTGCATCGGGGGGCGTAATTACGTCAAAAATCGTTTTTTTGAATAAATCTTTTGTCAGCGTAGCGTGAGCTCGACCGTCTACTGTTTTGCGCCAGTGAAAAATAAGACTGGGGTAACCAGGGTCGTTTCCATTTATGACACCATGCCTAATAAAAGCAACAGTAAATCCCGTAGTACGGACAGGATCAAAGCTAAACATTAAGGTCTGTTCCGCCCCTTTCCCGAAATTGTCCAGCCATACCAGCGGTTGCGGAGAACAGATGCCCACCATCCCCCACCAAGACTTTGGTGGTACCTCCACTACTAGGCCATCCTCTGAAAGACGGGCGTGACGGGAAAAATCGCCACCGGCCGCATTGTATCTGCTCCATAACCGTCCCAGACGCCCATTTGCGAATAGTGTCAGTTCATTTTCTTGTAACAGGAAGGCATCAGGTTCGGGTAGCTTTTCCCATGGAAGTTCCTCTAAAAGTATATCTTTTAGCGCCAGATGGGCTGGTTTACCTGCCTTTGGTGCATGAGCGAGCACCAATATTCTGAAAGCCGAATGAACAGCTTCGTCTGGCATTACACCTTGTAATAAGAGCCTATCTTTTTGATCCCTTACAACAATCTCTCCATCCGGGAACCGCAAAACCTGTAATTTAGCAAGGCTTCCAGGAGCAATAAATAGGGAATCTACTTTTTCCCGCCTGACAAACAAACTCAGTTCTTGTTTATCGGCCTGTTTTCCCAAGCCGATCCTGAATTCATGTGCCCACCATTCATCCTGCTGATTGTGCGAAGACTGAGGCACGAAAGAGATGACATAGCCATCATCCGCTCTTGACAATAGAGAGAATGTAAGTTTTTGTACCCTTTTGGAAGATGCTAGTAGCAGAGGCACTCTCGAAGCAATACCTGTTTTTCCCCAATTGTTTCCAGCGGGAACTTCGACCTCCAACACCCCTTTTTTGATTTTTGCAAATTTTTTGAAGTTCCCTCCGGCTGAGGCATAGGGTTGCCAGCTATCGGTCATCTGACCCTGGAACAACCACCGTTGGGAAGCAGGTTTTGATGTGGAAGATTTGGCGTTAAAAAAAAGATTGCGCAAGGCCTTAAGTCGCTTCAGCCTATCATCACGCTCGGGTAGTGGTTGAATTCGCTGAGCGGCTTCCAGTGCCTTTATAGCCGCATCAATATCGTCGTCTATTATCGCCTGCTTTACCTTCTCCATGTAACAATTCACATCATTACCACAAAAATCCGCTGCTGCGACCTTTATGGCCAAGAATGCATGGAAAAAGATAATCACGATTCCCATTTTTATTGAAAAAGCGAAACAAGTGTGCAGTGGTACTAGTTTTATCCCTACTAGTTTATGTCCTCGGTAAAAAACATTTGATTGTTTCATTGGCTAGTACCTTTTTATCAAATGATAAGCTGAGAAGCCTTAAAAAAGGAGATTGCTTTCAGCAAATGGATCGATGGAAGGGAAAACTGTCCACCAACGAAAATACCCTAAATTTATTTCTAGTCCGTCCTCTTATTTTTGTCAATAATCATCCAAGATTCCCGTTTAAGACCCCGCACCAAGCCTGTTTAACACGTTTTTTTGTTTCTTTTCTAAGAAAAATCAGTGTCTTTTCATACTGCTTCTTGTCTTTGTTAAAGTCGTTTGCTCCCCCACCGCGGGTTCTTAAAAAACCCCACTTGATTATTGATTAGCACAAGGATAATTAATGGTTACCTTGTCTGGTTGGAGTAATAAACCAGATAGGGACCCTCTATGAATGGTATTGATCAGTCCACGCAGATACCCATAGTTTTTCGCGACAAGCGAGGCATGTTTTCTTCAGCCAAAACCTCGATCTTTCCATTTGGAGTCACCTGATAAAGCATTCTCTGGGGTTTATGTGTGCCACAACCGAATCTATGTTTTTTGACAGCAAAAACCAGGTAATCTCCATCAAATTGCGCTGCACTGAAGACCCTAGTGTCGGACAACAACGAATGAACCAAAAGCATGGCCTTGTTTGCCGTGTTTACGGTTCCAATCCATTGGCGCAGGGCATCCGCCGTGCGAATCTCTGTGCCGTTCTTGTCAACCAGCCGGTAATAGATACCGACCATTCCGCCTTCCCGTCGCAGGTATTCGTCATCTTCACTTCCTTCCCCCCTGGCAGGGATAAAGGTCTTTTCCCTAAGGCCAAAAAATTTCATAAGTTCCTTATTACCTGGGTAAGGTTGCCACTTCTGTATAGACAATGTCAACAGCACATTTTCTGCAGCCGTGTCCCATTTCCAGTCCACGCCGTCCATAGGGGGAGCCTTTTCCTTCTTCCACGTTCCCTGCCGGCAGACAAAATACCCTTTCTTGAGACAATCGACTTTGTCCCCGTATTGGAGGCACTGGAGGAATTCACCCTCTTTATAGGTCCACTTTGAATTTGTACAATGAACTTTGGAAATACTGTCAGTGGAATCGGCCAGCTCACCAAGACGAACGGATGCTTTTTGCCCGCCTCCATCTCCCCCAAATCCATACACCTCCACTTCCCTAAAATGTAAAAAGTTCCTATCCTGAAGCTGGAGTCTTACAAATCGTGCCCTGATCCGATCAATGGGCACGTCCAGCTTGTCAAAATTACGCCCGTCATGACTGTAAACCGTCTTCCAGTTGTTTCCGTCATTGGAGACCTTTATCTCGAGAGTTGCGATCTTTTCACCGCAGCAGTCCACCCTGTTATATATCCTTACCAGGGTTAGGGCATAAACCTTGCCAAGGTCAACCTGCCACCAGGGAGACTGCTCCATTGCCGTGTGGACCAGTCCGTAAGGGGTAACCGATGGAGGATTGATGACGCCATCAACACCAAGATGTGGCCCCTGATCCACCCCTGTACCTCTATAAACACTGCTCTGGGTGGCTGGCTTGCCTCTGGCTAAATTGACTGGTTTTTTCGAACCGGGTTTTGAAACCTTGACAATCTTACGCTCCTTGAAAAAATACGCCCCTTCCGATGCGAAAGAATATGTAGAAGAAAGCATAAATATGACCATAAATACAACAATTGTTACATAACTAGACCACTTCATTTTTCCCTGAATGTGTATTTTTTCAGTGGATAATTTCATAATAGCCCCTTTCTTGAATTAGCCTTTGAAATTTTCAAATCTTTCTTTGAAAAAGTCCTGTGGTTCAAGGACTGGACTTTCTCAATAAAAAATCACTTTCCACCAATTAATGGCCTATCAAAAGCGTCCATTTGCCTATTAAGTTTATCCCCATAAGCGTTTATCGAAAAAAAGGAATAACTTAAGAAAAAATGAAAGATAGCAATGGGTTTCAAAAATAAATCCAGTAAATGGGGCTTGAGTTCTTGACCTTTAGGGAAAGAAATGCAACTGGCAACGGACACTCAAACCGCCATAAACAGGCGCCACTGCCCTTTCAATTTTCCAAAGCGTTATATCCACTCCTTTTAGCCAAAAAGAAAAGGCGAGGTGACAGGAAATGGCCTTAAGCAATTGGGCCTGTGGAGTGAAATTTTAATTTCCCCAACATTTTCCAATCTAAATTTGTTTTTAGTTGACTATCTAATTATTGTCAACAGTATAATCGCTTCAAAAATTGCTGTTATTGACGGAAAAAGGCTCTACATAAGATATGATAAACCGAAGTGAAAGAAGCTTTTAAAATAAAATCACAAGGGTTTTAACAAAATTATCAAAAATCAAAGTAATTTTTAAGTAAAAACCACCAATTTTTATACTTAGAAAAATCCTTTAATTTAAAAGCGCTCCTTATGTGGTCAAAACCCTGTATATTTCCGGTACCCGCTTATGAAGCAGCCTTACATCAGGGACAAATATATAGTTTGCAGCCCCATAAAGCCTTGGCAGGTAACTTCTTGCCTCCTTGTCAATGGTGATGCAAAATGGTCTTACTCCATACTGCCGTGCCTCAAAAAGGGCCATTCTGGTATCCTCTATGGCATAGGGTCCTTTGTATTCATCATAGTCCTCTGGCTTCCCGTCGCTTAGAACCAAAAGTATCTTGATCCTGGCCTCCACTTCCTTGAGCCTATTTGTTGAATGTCTTATGGCTGGCCCCATCCTGGTATAATCCTTGGCGGTAATTCCAATAATCCGTTCCTTTACCGTGGTAGTTAACCCTTCATTAAAATCCTTTATGACAAAGTATTGGCAGCCTGTCCGTCTCATACCGGAAAATCCGTAGATTCCGTATTGATCCCCAACAAGTTCAATGGCATGAGTTAAAAGGACAAGGGATTCCTTGATGGCTTGATTTACCCAGCCCTCTGTTGAGGCGGACATATCAACCAAAAAAAGGACCGCAATATCTCTTTTGGCCTGATTCAATCTATAATAGAGCCTTTCAGTAGGACTTAGCCTTGCCATAAGGTCTGTATATGCCTCAACATATGCGTCTATATCTATTTCTTGCCCGTCCTTTTGCCTCTTTTCACACCTGAAATCCTGACGCATAAGCTCGAACTGTCTTCTTAGGGTTTCCACCTGGCCCTTGTATTTTCTAAGGGTTGTCTCTATGAAATTTCCAGATGCCCTGCTCGAATGCATCTCTTTTACAGTGCACCAGTTTTCCCGGTAATTTCCCCGCCTAAAATCCCATTCCGGGTAACTGAAGAATAAAAAGGCAGGCCCTTCATCCTTTTTGGAATCCAGTAAAAGGGTGGGGTCATAAAGACCTGTAGCCAGATCTAGGGTGGTTGAGACATAGGAGCTTGGAATCCTTCCAAGGTCCTTCATTATCTCCCTTCCAACCTTTTCAAGTTTTTCTAAAAGGTCCCTATTTTCGTGAAGGGTAATGTGTTCACCATCTAAAAAACAATCCTTTTTGTCCCTGCAAAGGCCCTTTTGAAACACCATTGCCAGTGCTGACTCCATATCGTCTGCCGTGAAAGGCATATTTTTAAGCTCTTCTGGGCCTTTCTCCCTGTCTTTTTTAATTGATCCTTGGCCACGGGACTTTACAATGAGGGCTCCGAGGATTTCGATAAATCTCTTTTCAAGCCTCTTTCGTCTTTCTAAAAGCCTTATCTCCAGCCTTGAAAGGTCTATTGTGCCCACATAAAGAAAAAGGTCCTTAAAGGGCATAAGATCAAGGCTGTAAGGGCCTTCGAGTAAAGATTTTAAGGTCTTAAGGGAGTCAATATTGGTGCTTTCCCTGTCAAGAAGCCTTTTAACATGAGCTCTTAACAGTCTATCTTCAGGAAGAAATTGGGAATCGTAGTCATTTAAGATAAAACGGGCAATTTGAGAAATGGCGCCTTTTTCTTTAAAAGACCCCTTTAAGGTGATTAGCCTGGATAGGTTCTTTTTAAAGGATGAAATATCCCTTTTAAATCCATTAAAGTCTTCTTCCAGCCTTTTTTCTATCCTTATCGTCTCTATTACAGAGTAAAGGGTTAAGATATCAAGCTTTTTATACCTTTCAGAAAGGATATTCAGTAAGTGGACAATACCAGGTCTTTCTATTTCATTTTTAAGTTCTTCCAGTTCGGGAAAAACCTCCATTAAAAGGCCCTTTGGGGCAAGAAAGCTATTAAGGCGTATCTGGCCAATCTTATGGATGGCGCACACCTTTAAAAAAAGGATGTTTTCCTCAAAACTTTTGAACCTTGAAAAGGTCCTTGGAAGATAAATGGTTTCGCTGTCTGTAAAGGGCACGTCTGAAGGCTCAAAGCAAATGGCCCTTTCCGTAAGCCCGGAGGCCAGAATGGATAGCTTTGCAGCCACGTCTTCAAGGGTTGCAACACGTCTTGAATTTCCAAAGGAAAGGGCGGTTTCCTGGGGCCTTGATAAAAACTCAGTGGCAGGATGAAGCCCCTGGGCCTCATATATTGAAAGGGCCTTTGTAACCCACTCTTCCATCTGGTCCAGATCAAGATACTTGAGGGCCTTTGAGCAATTTTCCATGAAGCTAAAGGCCAAAAGGTCAGATACCGAGCCTGAAATGAGCCTTACAAACCTAAGGATCGGCCCTATCTTTTCATTTGGAATCGGCCTAAGAAATTCAACGGCATTTTCAACATGACATGAGCCTATTGTATCGGTGTAAAAGATCTGGATGAGGGCATTTTTAAGGGCCTCTTCACGCCTTTTTTCCTTGGGAGTAATGGTCATGGTTAAAAGACTGCCTTTATCATCTCTTTTAAACCGTTTAATAGCTCTTCATCATCGGTAAGGGGCTGACAGATTGCAACCTCACAGGCAAGATTCACATCAATACCAGATTTTATAAGCTTTCCTGCATGGATTAAAAGCCTTGTGCTTGCACCCTCTTGAAGGCCCTGCTCCTTTAGCCTTCTTGTCATTCTTCCAAGCTTTACAAGATTTGCCGAAAGCTCATGGTCAATCCCTGCCTCTTTCTCAACGATCTTTTTTTCATGCTCTTCATCGGAGTATCTGAAATCTATGGCAAGAAATCTCTGTCTTGTGCTGGGCTTAAGGTCCTTGAGGACGCTTTGATAGCCTGGGTTATAAGAGATTACAAGCATGAATTCCCTTGGGGCATCAAGAATTACTCCAAGCTTTTCCATGGGAAGTTTTCTCCTGTCATCTGCCAGGGGATGAATGACAACCGTGGTGTCCTTTCTTGCCTCCACCACTTCATCAAGATAACATATTCCCCCATTTTTTACCGCAAGGGTTAGGGGGCCGTCCATCCAGATTGTCTCGCCCCCTTTTATAAGATAACGCCCCACAAGATCACTTGTGGAAAGATCGTCATGGCAAGATACGGTAAAAAGAGGCCGTTTCAGCCTCCAGGCCATATATTCCATAAACCTCGTCTTTCCACAGCCGGTCGGCCCTTTCAAAAGTAGCGGAAGGCAGTGCCTAAAGGCGATCTCAGCAAGCTCAATCTCATTACCAAGGGGAAGGTAAAAGGGTTCCCTTGTTATAAAAAAGCTTGAAAGTTTCTGCTCAGACTCCATTTGTGCCCCTTTTGACTTATTACTTTTTAGATAAAATTTATCATATTTATATTGATTTTTCAATAAAAAAGAATTATAATGTTTTTAAATATTAGGTATCAAAAGGAGGATGACATGAACAAGGAAGAATTATACAAAAAGATCCAGGAAATTTACCCTGACATTGGCCAGTGCGGAATAAACCTGGATGTAACCTATGATGAAGAAAAAAAGGCATGGGTGGTCAATCTGGAAAGAAAGGGAAAAAGGCTTTCCCACTATCTGGATGAGGAAGACATAAAGGCCTGTATGGAAGGAAGACAGTGCGTTGCCCTTGGCATCCAGGTTGGAGAACTCAAAAGAGATGTGGAAGAGATGCCTTCAACAAGGCAATCTGAAGGGGTTTGAACCTAAAGGGGCCTTATCAGGCCCCACTAGATGAGACCTCTGAGAAACTCTCTATTTAAATTAAGAACTAACTTTGTATAATTATTACAAATTTTTGCAAAATAATACTTATTTTTATATAATTGATACAGTTCATAAT
>JALXCD010000110.1 GCA_026991135.1 Deltaproteobacteria bacterium
CAACTATTTTATGCAAGGGGTTGAATAGAAGGGGCTTTTTTATTGATTTTAAAGTAATTTGAAAGGAAAATCTTTGTTAAAGGGCTACAGTTTTATCTCTACCGCTATTTTTGGCCGAGTAAAGCGCCTGGTCAACTCTTTTTAAGACTTCCTCCAACTCTTCACCTGGCTTAACATCTGTAACGCCAAAGGATACTGTAAGTTTCACAAAGAATTCAGGAGGCTTAATTACGAATTTATATTTTTTTACCTTATTTCTTAGTCTTTCAGCCAAATTTATTGCTTCTTTTTTGGTGGTATGGGGGGCAATTATTAAAAATTCTTCGCCTCCATATCGATAAATGGAATCAGTCTCCCTGATTTCTTGTTTCCATAACTCTGAAAGTTTTTTCAAAATCTTATCACCCACCTGGTGCCCGTAGGTATCATTTATCTCCTTGAAGTGGTCAATATCGCACATAATGAGGGAAAGGGGATAATTATATCGTTTTATCTTTGCAAGCTCCTTCCTAAGGTCACTTTCTAGTGCGTGTCTGTTAAAAAGGTTGGTTAATGGATCAATTCGCAACTTTGCTCTAAGGTTTTCTATAGTCTTTGCCTGTTCTTGAATTTTTTTCTCGGTTTGCTGAGCCTTATGCTCGAGGGTTTTATTTTTTAAAATGAGTTTTGCAATGTCTTCGTAAAAGAGGTTTTCCTCGTCCTTTTTATCCAGATCTTTTAAGGAGTCTTGCATGTCACTGACATGCTCCTTGGTCTCTCTCAGGAACTTTTCAACAGTATCCTTGACATTTCCAAGGAGGTCCTCGGCCTTTTCCGCAAAGTCCTGAAGGGCCTCTATTGAAATTTCTTTATAGGCTTCATCTTCTTCTGGAAGGATAGAAAAATTTTTGTTTCTGGCAACTGTCCAAAATTCCTCGGAATAGACATCAGGCCAAGGTAGATTACCTTTGCTGATTAACTGCTTAAGTGCTGCCTTTGCAGTTTCAGCGACTTCTTCAGCTAGTCTCTTTTTTACATTTTCGTCTGGCATTTTTGAACTTTTAATTGAGTTTCCATTTTAAAAATTAAAAAGGGGGGCTAAAGTTCCCCCCCTTATTAGCACAAAAATGAAATCGGTGCTAGAACCTATAACTCAAATAGCCCATCAGTAGCTGTGTGGTTGAGCCCTGGTCACCATAGACATAGGGATCATTGTCTTCAAAGTAGTAGAGCGTGTAGTTCAGGCTCAACCCTATGCCATTACTCATGGAATAAGTGGTGCCAAAGTTAAAATCTACAGACTTATACTCAAGAGTTGAGTACTTATCCATACCGTTTAGATATACCACATCATAAAGATGAGGCATATTTGGATTAACGGCAGAAACATTAAGATCAAGCTTTGCATCTCCAGTTGGATACATGGAATTAAAGGAAAGATCTGTAATGTTCCCGCGGCCTACGGTAAAGGCCAAATCTGTAGTAATGCTCCAGTTGGGTAATATAAAGTAGGATGCATTTGCATTAACTGTGTGGGCCTCTGTCCTGTAATCCATATCAGTTTTTTCCGAACCAAACTGGTCCGTAGTTATAAAGTTGCCTCACCCATCATATATGGCAATACAGTACTGGGAGTCATACTTGTCATATAGATAAGTATAACCAGCAGTGAAAACGAAGTTTTCAAAGGGTGTAAGTGTTCCAAAAAGACCAGTTACCAAGAAGTTTCTCTTCCAGTCCCTTCCGTCAACATCGTCATTATTGGCATACCTGTATTTAACGTGAAAGCCAGTTGAAAGCATTGAAAAGGGGTGCCAGTGGCTCTTTAACTGAACTTCATGCACTATGCTTGGAAGATTGCTTCTTGCAGCTATCCTCTGGCTGTAAATTCTTGGGTCATAGGCTCTGGTTACATCATATAGGCCTGCTGGTAGTCCAGAGTATGCACCGTAACTTCCATCTGGAGGACATGTGGCCTCATAGAGCATGTAGGGGTCATCAATATATTCAAATTTGTAATCCAGGTCAAAACGAAGATTGTGGGTTGCACGCCAGTCGCCCGCGAACTTAAAAAGGTGTTCCTTGGTAGATTCTGTTACATGGTGATGATCCCAGTTGTCTCTTTTTTCCCTGATGAATTCATAGCCTGCCTTAAGTTTAAGGCCTCTCATAAGGCGCCATGTAACATCTGCTCCAATTTGAAATTCATTGGAATCATAGCCTGAGAGCCTTTTTTCTTCTTCTTCAAAATAAGAATGCCCACTTTTGTTAATATAGCCTTCAGTAAGGGTCACAGGTCCGCCAGGAGCTGCCGCTGGATTTCTTCTTACGTTTTTAAGGATATCAACACTGTCATTATCGATGGTTTGATATTTGGTAAAAAAGTTTACTGAAAATGCCCTGGATATCCTGCTATGAAGTTTTGCATTAAAAATGCGGCTATAAAGCTCGAGTTCATCTCCGTAATTTCCAGTAAGGATGTCGTATTCGCCTCTTACGCTTCTATTTGTCATATTTGAATAGACGTAATTAGCAATAAACGTGTTATTGGCATTTATGTCCCAGCGGAATTTCCCCTTGTAGGAATCCTTGGTAGAATTAGGAGTCCTGGAATATGGTAACTCTCCTGTTGTGCGGTCATATTGAAGCCTGTTTTGGAAAAGCTCCTTTTTCTTAAGCCCATTGTAAATGTTGGTCAGCTTTTCATTGTCCACATCAAATTCCCTGTGGAGATAGGAAAAGTTAAAGGCCATGGTGCCGACCCTAAGGCTAAGTTCAGGAGAAAGGTCATGAGTTGTTTCCTCTATGCCCTGAGCCCTTGAAACTATATGGCAAGCCAGACACTTGCTGTTGGTCATGGCCTGCTTTGAACCCTTTCTCTGTTCGAAACGATGATGAAAGTTGAATTTAAGCTCAGGAATCTGTGGAATATTTATCATAAAGGACTGTTTAAGTTGTGCCCTTGATATCTCAAACATTTCATCAGGAGCAAGGTCTGTGTGATATACATTTGCGCTCCCAACAGTTTTTCCGCCATTTATGCCATTTAAATCTGGGCTACTTGCCCAATTTTTCCATCCTGTTGATGCAGGTGGAAATACATGGGCTTCTAAGTTGTTCATGTAGTCATGGTCAAGTCTATGTAAAAAACGGCTATAGTCGGTCTTGTAAACGAGTATCCTTTTTAGTGACAAAATTCCGCTATATTCCTGGTCATCAACATCACGATAGAGTCCATCGGCACTGAGATCAAAGCCATTTTTGGAAAGTTCAAGGTTTCCACCAAGATAGATAGTTGCTCTTTTTCCAACCAGGGAGTCATACTCTGCCCCTCCCTTGGCCCCGCTTTCATTTTTGTCCAGCTTTTGTGGGGCAACTGTACTTCCTGCCTTTATCTGGCCGGAAAACCATTTTTCACCTTCATCTTCATTTGCAAAGACAGCAGATGCACTGGCAGATACTAGTGCAAAGATTGCTGTCAATAAGAATATGTAGAGTTTTTTCATGGATCACACCTCCTTGGCTACCGGGTTAATCCGTGTCCACTGGTTACTGTCTGGGAAGTAAAGTCAGAACCGTGGACATACTGGTGACACTGGGTACATTTTGTCATAAAGGACTTTTGAAATCCGTAATTTGTACCCTGGAGCTTTCTTCCATTGTCATAAGGGCTTCCTCCTCCTGGAATTCCATGTTTTTCAAGGCTTGAAGCCCTTGCTGCATGGAAATGTGCCTCATGGCATTGGAGACAAAGGAATGGCTCTTGTTGTTTCAAAAGATTGTTTGCAACTGTTCCATGTGGGTCATGGCAAATCAAACAATCTTCTACAACTGGATCATGTTCAAATACAAAGGGTCCTTGGTAGCGGGTGTGACACGTAAGGCAAAGATCATTTACCCTTTCATCGGTTCTAAGCATTCCCTCCTCAAGACTTGCGCTGCCGTGGGGATTGTGGCAGTCTGAACAGCTCATTTTGCCATCCTTTACTGGGTGGCGAGACATTAGATACATTTGAGAGGTAACATCCTTATGACATTCTGAGCAAAGATCCAACTCTCTATTCTTTGCCATAAGATTTTTGTTTTTATTGTGATGTACCTTGTGACATTCCGTGCATGCCACATCCCTTTCGGCATGAGTTGAGCCAGGCCAGTTCATGATATCGTCTGCCTGGTGACAGGTAGTACAAACGCCAGCAATCTCTTCAGGAGAAATGCCTTCTTCACCAAATCTTATGATTTTAGAAGTATCTCCATCACCATCCACATGCAAGGAAGCAGGTCCATGACAAGATTCACAGCCTGTCTTGTAACCTCCAGAAACTTCAAAGTCTGCAATTTTCATATGGACGTTATTTTTGTCATTGGCCATATCTTCATGGCAATCCAAACATGTTGAACTACCAACATAAGATGCGCCAGGAGCAACTTCTGGCAATTTGATTACATTGGCCCTTTTTTCTAGGACTTGGGTACATCCTATGAAAAGGCCTATACCCAGTATAAGAAAGAAGATTCTTTTTTTCATAGGTTCCCTCCAACTTGCTGAAATTTTTTTATTCATAACACAGCTCTCCCTCAAATTTTTATGCCGTCTTATCACCCCCCTTTAAATAGATTTAAAAATGAAAAAACCGCCACGATATTTCATCTATGACGGTTTTTATAATGGATACACAACGGTATTTTGTGTTATAAAAAGATTTTGTGAGCCAACCTGGCCACAATAGTGCCTTTCATACAGTTGGATAAGGAAAAGTAACCCTCCTCAAAGTTTACCCCCACAAAAATTACTCCCAAAACTTAAGAGAAATTATTTGCATAAAAAACAAATGGTGTCAAGAAAAACTATTTTTCTTGTAAATAATTTTTTGAGGAAAAATTTTGATAAA
>JALXCD010000111.1 GCA_026991135.1 Deltaproteobacteria bacterium
CTCAATGCACTATTAGGGTCAAAAGGACATAAACTCCTGGCAGGGTGGCGGCACTGTCAGAGCCCTTCATTCAGGTGGCGGCCTGAAAAAACACTAGAAAGGAGAATAAAAATGAGCGCCCTGACAAACACATCCAAAAAATTTCATGTTGCTCCAAGGGGACACAGCAACACACACTCCCGCTTGGAGAGGTACTCAGAGGCATTCTGGTTCACATTAAGTTTTCTGCTTTTCTTGGCCCTTGGACCATTTTCAGCAATACCAGCCTTTTTGGCAGTCATGTCCTTGGGTAACAGGGAAGATTTGAATGAACCAGAGGCCATCTAATTAACCAAAAAAAAATAAAAAATTATAGGGAGGTATGATCATGGCTGGAAACATTTCAATTGGAACCTTAGCAGAACCAGCACTATCAAAACCAAGGATTAATATGACAATGCTGGGGGCACTGGGTATCGTTGGCCTGGCCCTGGCAGTTGGAGTATATGGCTTCTTTCATGGACATATGCACCTTTATGGTGTCACCAGAGATATTCCCTGGGGGATACTAATTTCCACTTATGCATTTTTTGCGATTACATCTACAGGGCTCTGTCTGCTGGCAGCCCTAGGACATTCTTTTGGCGGGAACAAGCTTGCACCACTTGGAAATAGAGCTGTCTTTTTATCAATAATAACAATACTATCTGCATTTTTCTGTATTGGTCTAGAGCTTGAGAGCCCCCACAGAATGCTACTTTACAATGTGATTTCCCCCAATTTTTCATCGAATATTTGGTGGATGGGAACTCTATACGGGCTTGCAGTGGGCTGCATGTTTGTTGAGTTTTATGCAATCCTTACAAGAAGATGGACTATGGCCTTAGCAATTGGAATAATTGGTGCCCTTGCTGAAGTTGGTGCCAATACAAATCTAGGTGCTGTATTTGCAACCTTGGTATCCAGGCCCTTCTGGTATGGTGCACAGCTTCCTGTTTATTTCCTCTGTTCTGCCTTTATGAGCGGTGCTGCTGCCCTGATTCTCTTTAGCCACCTTTCTGCAAGGCTACGCGGAGTAGAAATGGACAAGGAGACCTTCGAGGGAGTGCAGATGGCAGGAAAGGTCCTTGCACTTACACTTTTCCTTCTGATTGTCGCAACTGTATGGCGTTTTATCTCTCTCTTTGTAAGTGGAAATGACCTTGCTCAACTTGCTGCCAAAAACCTTCTTAGTGGTCCACTTTCAATGAACTTCTGGGTCTTTGAAACCATTATCGGCCTAGTTCTTCCACTCTTTATCCTGGTTGGAACTCAGATGAAAAACACTACTGCAATGGCTGCAGCATCCATAATGGCCCTTGTAGGTGGATTTGTACAGAGATATGACCTTGTGGTTGCCGGACAGGAAACCCCAGTATTTTATGGATGGGATAACCTCCCAGCATACCTGCACTACACACCATCTGTGGCAGAACTTCTGGTGGTCGCTGGTGGAATCGCTCTCACTGTGGCTGGATTTGTGGCAGGAGAAAGATTCTTTGGAAAAGTGTTCACAGAGGGCTCTCATCATTAAAAACAAGAAGGGGGCTTTACGCCCCCCTTAAAAAGAGGTGCTGCCATGAGAACTATAAAAGAGACAATTAAAGATACAAAAAAGGTCCCTCAAAGGGAGGATATTTCAAAGATAAGCATTGATCACGATTTTCAAGGTATCGACCCGGAACAGCCGCTTTTTAGCATTGGAACCGCTGCTGCCATTCTTGAAGTTCATCCAAGGACCCTTAGAATCTATGAGGAAGAAGGACTTATCAAGCCCTTTAGAAAGGCAGGAAGGAGATATTATTCCTTAAACGACATTCAGTGGACCAAGTGTTTGAGATATATGATTCATGATCAAGGTATAAGCATTGCCGGTATAAAGAGACTCCTAGAGTTTACACCCTGTTGGAATATAGTGGAGTGCCCAATGGAAAAAAGAAAAAAGTGCAGTGCCTATGGCTGTGGAATGCCCCATTAGGCCCGAAAAGGGCCTAATGGGCCTTTAAACTAAAGTCCAAGTTCCTTTAACTTTTCTGATTTAGGAGTGCCATTTTCATCCCAACCCCTTATTTCATAATATTCAGGAAGCATCTCATCCAGTCTTGCAACATTTCCCTTTTGATTTCCTTCTGAAAGGGCATCTTTTAAAAGCCTTTCGGGAAGAGTATCCATTTCTTTGGTCAGACCAAGCTTCATGTTTAAAAGCCTTTCAAGATTCCAAATCCTTTCGCCGCATTTAAACATTTCATCCAAGGAATAATTGCATCCAATAAAGTCATTAAGGAGTTCAAGATAGTCCTCTGCTCCCAGAGCAAAGGATGTGAAAAGGCAAAGGCCCATGGAGTCAATAACGGCTGTCAGGTCCTGAAAAATCTTGACCCAATTTGCCTTATCCTTGGTCTCTTGTGGATCTAGTTTTTCAGGAATTCCAAGGACCTCTGGCGCAATTAAGTATGCCCTTACGTGACATCCTCCCCTATTAGATGTGGCATAGGCAAGGGCCTGACCCTGAACCCCTCTGGGATCATAGGCCGGAAGCTCTTGTCCTTTTACAGACATAGATAGTTCAGGGGCGCCAAATTCCCTAGAAAGCCTTAAGGAGCCTTCGGCTAATTTATCACCAAGTCCTTCTCTAAAGCTTAAGGCCCTTGTGTAATAAACTATTGACTCTGAGCTTCCAAAGTTGAGAGAAGGGCCACCATTGAGATCACTTTTCTTTATGAAACCCTTTTCATAAAGTTCCATGGCACAGGCAATGGTTACACCAGTAGAAATTGTATCAAGCCCATAGAGATTGCAAAGATAGTTTGCCTCGGTGATGGCTATAAGGTCTTTTACTCCAGTTGCTGCCCCAAAGGCCCAACCACTTTCATATTCCGGCCCTTCACCCCTGTTTTTAGTGGGTAGCTCTGTTACCCTTCCACATTTAATGGGGCAACCGTAGCATCCTTTGTTCTTTTTTAGATATTTTTTTTCTACAAGGGCTTCACCGCTTATTTCCTCTGTGCCTTCAAAGATACCCGTTTGAAAATTTCTGGTGGGATATGCCCCGTGTTCATTGATGATATTGTCAAGGACTTTGGTGCCAAACTTTGGAAGGGCCTCACCAGTAACCGGATGGCTGTTTAATTTTTCAACCTTAGCCTTGACTGTCTCCATGAATCGTTCTTTATCCCTGGCATAGTCCCTTTTACTTCCCTTTACTACTATGGCCTTAAGATTTTTTGACCCCATGACTGCGCCCACACCAGATCTTCCAGCAGCCCTGTGTTTATCGTTGATAACACAGGCAAATCTTACGAGGTTTTCCCCTGCAGGTCCAATACAGGCTATCTTTGGATTTTGAACTCCGGAACGTTCCAGTAAGATGTCTGTGGTTTCATGGGTATCCTTGCCCCAAAGGTCTTGTGCATCTTTAATATCGACTTTTTCATTATTTAATACAATATAGACAGGTCTTTTGGCCTTTCCTGTAAAGCACAGATAATCAAATCCGGTCTTTTTGAGTTCAGCTCCGAACAGGCCTCCTGAATTTGAGCAGGCAATGAAATTGGTGAGAGGGCTAATGCAAAGAACCATGTATCTTCCACCCGTAGGGGCAGCGCTGCCTGTGAGGGGACCAGTAGCAAAAATTAGCGGATTTTCTTCAGAAAACGGGGATATCTTTTTATTGACCATCGAGTTTATTAGATAGGTGCCAATACCCCTTCCACCAATAAAATTTTTTGAAATTTCATGGCTAATTTTCTCTTTTTCAATCTTCCCAGTTGAAAGATCTATTTTCAAAATTTTCTGATACATTTTTTCCCCCATAATCCTTCTCCTTTATTCTTGTCATTTAAGTTGCTTTTATATTTTTAATGTCGATTAATCAATATCCATATCCCAATTGCTATAAAACCAAGTCCGCAGACAATTTTTATGGTGGATTGATTGAAATACTTCCCTATTGCCCCTCCAACCAAAACAGCCATTAAAGATGAAAGGACCAAGGCAAGAGATGAGCCAATAAATACACTCAGCTTTTCTTTGTTAGTGCTTGCAAATAAAAAAGTGGCAAGCTGTGTTTTATCCCCAAGTTCTGCCAAAAAAACGGAGATGAACACAGTAAAAAGGATTTTTGGATCAATCATCTTTTGCGCCCTTCTATAGACATTTAATTAAAAGTGCTTATTCAATAATGACAGGAAGTTATAGGTATTGTCTAGAAAAAAAGAAAAGGAGGCGATCTTTCATGATAATAACAAAAAAACATGCAGAGCTCATAAAGGAGTTAAAGAAAAAGTGGTCGCAGGGTCTATCTCTGGATAAGGTAATTGATGAACTCAGTGAAGAGGACCTTGAATATATCTCACACCTTGAGCTTTCAGGGCTTGTTGAGGATACAGAAGAGGGCTTTGGCCTAAGCCAGGCCGGTCATATGATAAGTGAGGCCATAGAAGAATGTGAAAAGCTTTTGGGTGGTTTCAATGATTGGCCAGAAAATTTTAAATTTATTGGTTCAGAAGTTATTTCTATGATCGAAGTGGCAAGACTTGCCCAGGGAGACATATCTGCCCAAAGCTTCATCAGCCAGGAGTTGGAAAAAAGAGGACTTTCCAAGGATGGAAGATTGCTTCCCGTTGCTGAATCCATACTAGAGGCATATGATATAGCAAATCCAAAGGTGGTGATTGGAAAGGCTCTTATGGAGGCCCTAAGAAAATGTCCACCAGGGCCAGGAAAAAAGTCCTTATTGCCTTTTACAAAAGAAGAAACCTATGAACTTGAGGCCATGAGGCTTTTAACCTTCTCTCTCCCCTATGGTAATTCCTATTCCCTGACTGGGGCAGGACAACAGATAAGGGCAGCCCTTTTAAAGGGGCTTTCTCCAAGTGCCGTCATTGATGATGATGTCCTTCTTGCCACACTTCAGGAAGAAAAAGACAAAGAAGTCCTTAGCTATCTTCAAGCCATAGGGGCTGTAGATGAGAAAGGGGAATTCCTTCCTGCAGGAAGGGCATTAAAAGAAGCAGCACATCTTCTTTATATTGAACCCATTGAAATCAATCCGGCCATCTCTATATCTGAAGTGGATTTCAATTGTCTAAATATCATTAAGGAGCTAAATGAAGAGTTTAAAAGGGATGGAAGCAGGCTTCCTGACAAAAGAAACATTCAAGAGGCCCTTACACTGAAGGGTGTTGATAAGCAGACCATCCAGGCGTCTCTCTATGAACTAGAAAGCTATAGGTTGATCGAAACTAAATATGAGCAAGGAAATTTGATTTACATCTTAACTGAAATGGGAGAAAGGGTTCTTTCAGACAGAAAGGCCCATCAAATGGATATGGTATCTTCAAAGGCAGTTATGGCCATTACTACTACACGAATGGAAAACCTTTCTCCTGACGATGAATGGGTAGAACTATCAGAGATTCAAGGCCTAATTGGAAAGGGCTTTCCGACAAGTTCTGGAAGGCTTTTCGCAAGCCTTGCAAGCACTATAGACAGGCTTCCTGTGGTAGATGCCATTCAAAGAAAGGTATTAAATGTTTTACCCTTTTGGCGAGGCCTTTTCTATGAACATATAGTCAAGCTTTTGCCTGATATGGAAAAAGACAAGCTGGATCTGGCCCTTGATCGGCTAGTTGGCAATGAACTTGTAGATTTATTGCCTGGTGGCCTATACAAAATCACTCAGGCAGGAGTTGCCTTTAAAAGGGCCATGTCTGTGGTTCCTGAAGGAATAGAATTTCATGTAACACCATATATTCTTAAAATATTAAAGACAGCTTCACAAAATCTGATAAACAATCAGATAGACTGGAAACAGACAGAGAAGGAATGCGGTCTTGACAAGGAGATAATGAATGAGACCGTACTTCAGATGAGAAAACTCATGTATATAAAGTCTGACAAGATAACAAATGCAGGAAAGCTTCTACTTGAAGGACTTGAGCTTTTATCTAGGACAAGGCTTAAGTGGGCAGAGATAGAAGTTTAGGCTAAGGGGGGCGGTAAGCCCCCTTTTTATTTTCTAGAATTTTAATTGATAAACCATCTGCAGTTTGTGTTCGTTTCCAGGATTGTTGTCAGGTACCGGTGCGCTCGAATGTTTATTTCCAAAGTCTCTTCCATAATCTGTATATTCATAGTCCATTAACACATAATTTCCTTTAAATATCTCCAATGCGCCTCCCCCAATGTAAAGGTTATAGGTTGCATGGCTTGCAATCTTTTTATTCTTGTCCCTGTTCACGTGGTCATAACGGAAAAAGAAATTGAGTTTTTTATCCAACCAGTTACTTAAAAAATAGAGGGGCGGCTTGACATTGGCGAAAAAGGAATAGTTTTCAGTCCAAAGGGCGCGTCCTTTCAAGTCTATCCATTTCCCGTCCTTATTCCCCTTGGTGGTGAAATATTGGGCAGTAAATATGAATCTGGGATGCTCGTAACTCAAAAACCCCATGTGGACTCTATAATCAGGATAGTTATGACTTATGGTATTTTCTTCGTTACCTTCTCCAGTAAGGCCAAAGTAACTGAGTTGAAGCCCTGGTAGAAAGTCAGGAAGTGGCCGAATGGTGATTCTTCCTTCAATTACCTTGTTGCCATTTTTTTCCTTGGAGTGATAACCGGCTCCATTATAGAGGCCAATATGCCAGCTCCCAAATCTTCCTGCATAATGGGCATCTCCAGTTTTAATAGCCACATCCTCCAATTGCCCTCCAAAATAGCCTCTCACACTTATGCCAAGATCGGCTGAATTAAAGGTGCCTGCGCGTTCAATGGCCATTGTACCCTGACATCTGTAAGGGTTAATATGCTCTTCAAAGTCAAGCCACGGGATATGACCCATGCCAATTTCTGCCTTCATGTCTGTAAAAAAGCCAAGATCCATTGGTCTTAATTCTGCATAGAGATATTTAAGCCTTGCCTTCCAGTCTCCTTCTTCATCCTGATGGACATCCAGAGTAAGGTGACCGTGAAGCCACGGGGTCAATGTCTTATAAACACGGAAATATCCCCTTTTAATTGAGAAACGATTATAATTTTTTGTTTTTCCGTTGGATTCAGCCACTTGGCCAACGCTATAGTCCAGATAGGAAAGAACCTTAAACTTTAGTCCCTTAAAGGCTTTTGGAGTGGTAGATGTCTCTAGTTTTTGCTCTTTAAGCTCTTCCTTTTTCTCGAGTTCCTGGGCCTCTTTTTGGATCTCAATTGCCTCCTCTCTGGTGATTATTCCTTTTTTTATTAATACCCTCAATAAAGGAGCCATCTCAGTGGATGAAATGGCATTATTTAGTGGGATCATAAGAAATAGGGTTAAGAAAAAATAAACCAAATGTCTTTTTCTCATGGCCTCCTCCCCCGACATGATTGATTTAAATGGGAGTTACTATCTTTTTTTTAGGGCTTTGTTAGAGAGAGATTAAATTTAAATTAGACTTTTTTCACATGCGTAATTGAAATCTAAAGGCTTTTTAACAATTTTTTAATATTTCTAATTTATCATTTATGAAACAGTTTCGGAGGTCTTCTATGAAGAGGCTATTTCCAATAATTTCAATAAGTTTTCTTATGGCATTGTCTTTAATTAGTATTTCCCATGCCGGAAAGGTAAAATCAATCTCCGGAGCCGGCGCTACCTTCCCTTATCCGGTTTATGCCAAATGGGCCTCTGCCTACTATAAGTCAACAGGTATAAAAATGAATTATCAATCCATTGGGTCAGGCGGAGGCATTAAGCAGATTAAGGCAAAGACAGTTGATTTTGGTGCATCAGATGCCCCGTTAAGGCCAGAAGAGCTGAAAAAATGGGGGCTTTTTCAGTTTCCGATGATTATGGGAGGTGTTGTGCCCGTAGTAAATATAAAGGGAATAAAGCCAGGTCAAATACGACTGAGCAATGAACTCCTTGCAGATATCTATCTTGGAAAGGTGAGGAAGTGGAATGATCCAAAGATAAAGGCTGAAAATCCAGGGCTCAGACTTCCATCCAGGGCAATAACAGTTGTTCACAGGGCCGATGGCTCAGGCACCACCTGGATCTTTACAAATTTTCTCTCAAAGGTCAGCAATGAATGGAAGGAAAAGGTTGGATGTGCCAAGGCAGTGGCTTGGCCAACTGGTATTGGTGGAAAGGGGAATGAAGGAGTCGCCTCCTATGTTAAAAGGATAAATGGAAGCATAGGCTATGTCGAATACGCCTATGCCCTTCAAAATCACCTGACCTACATATCTTTAAAGAATAGGGCCGGGAATTATGTTGTCCCAAATGATATGACATTTCAAGCTGCCGCCCAGAATGCCGATTGGGAAAACTCCAGGGGCTTTTATGTGGTTCTTACAGATCAGCCTGGCAAGGATAGTTGGCCTATTACAGGGGCAAGTTTTATTTTGCTTCACAAGGTTGTTGAAAGACCGGAGAGAATAAAAGAGGTTTTGAGGTTTTTTGATTGGTGTTATAAAAACGGTCAGGAAATGGCAAAGGCCCTTGCCTATGTGCCAATGCCAAAACGAGTAGTCGATCTTGTCGAAACGGCATGGTCTAAGGAACTTAAGGACAAAGATGGAAATCCTATTTGGCCATAAATACCCTTAAAAAGGTTGGGGAATGGATAGGGAGAAGGATAAAGGATCTTTTTCAAGGGGAAGCAACCCCTTTTTTGATGTATTCCTAGAGACTTTTTTTTCATTTGCAACAAGGACATCAGCCCTATTTGTTTTTTTAACCATATTTGCAATAATAGCCTCTCTTTTTTGGGGCTCCTGGCCAGCCATAAAGCGCTTTGGTCTATCCTTCCTATTTAGTTCTGAGTGGAATCCGGTTACGGAAAAATTTGGGGCCCTTGTGGCCATTTATGGCACCCTTGTAACATCTATAATTGCTATGTTGATTGGGGTTCCGGTAAGCTTTGGTATAGCAATTTTTATAACAGAACTTTGTCCGCCCTGGCTAAAAAGGCCGGTGGCAACGGCCATAGAACTATTGGCTGCAATCCCGAGTATTATATACGGCATGTGGGGGCTTTTTGTATTTGCCCCTTTTTTTGCAGACAATATTGAACCTTGGATTTCAGACACCCTTGGCCAGATGCCCTTAGTCGGCCCCCTTTTTTCAGGTCCTCCCCTTGGAATTGGAGTCCTGACCGCAGGAATAATCCTTAGTATCATGGTTATTCCCTTTATGGCTGCAGTATTCAGAGACCTTTTTGAGGTGGTTCCTCCAGTCCTTAAGGAATCTGCCTATGGCATTGGTGCTACAACCTGGGAGGTCTTAAAATCTATTGTCTTTCCCTATACCAAGATTGGCCTTGTTGGCGGGATGATGCTGGGGCTTGGACGGGCCCTTGGCGAGACCATGGCCGTTACCTTTGTAATTGGAAATGCAGACCGACTTGAAAAATCCCTTCTTATGCCGGGAAATACCATTTCATCAAGCCTTGCAAATCAGTTTACCGAAGCAGTAGGTGAGATATATACTTCAGCCCTTATAGAGCTTGGCCTTATTCTCTTCTTTATAACATTTGTTGTACTGGCCCTTTCAAAGTTTTTGTTGTTCAGACTCACCCAAAAAGAGGGAGTTAGAACATGAGTGCATTGAAAAATATTGATATGGGCCTTTATAGGAAAAGGCGTTTTTTTAATTTCTTGATCTTATTTTGTACCATGTTGGCTACGGCCTTTGGCCTTCTTTGGCTCGTTTGGCTTCTGGTGACCCTTTTTGCAAATGGCTTTCAATATCTTAATATGGCGGTATTTACCCAGCCAACACCACCTCCTGGGGAGTCTGGCGGGCTTGCAAATGCCATTGTTGGAAGCCTTGTAATAACAGTTGTCGGGGTTCTTATTGGCGGGCCGGTCGGGATTCTTGCAGGGACCTTTCTATCTGAATATGCCACCCATTCACGTATAGCCCCTGCAATTAGATTTATTAATGATGTTCTCCTTTCTGCCCCTTCAATCATTCTGGGTGTGTTTGTCTATCAAATTGTCGTAGTACCCACAGGGCACTTTTCAGGCTGGGCAGGGGCCCTCGCCCTGGCCTTTATTGCCCTTCCAATTATTGTTCGAACTACTGAGGATATGATGAAGCTTGTCCCAAATGCAGTCAGAGAGGCAGCCGCAGCCCTTGGGGCACCAAAGTGGAAGGTAACGGTGGCAATTGTTTACAGGGCGGCAAAGGCAGGGATATTGACAGGAGTCCTTTTGGCCATTGCAAGGATAAGCGGAGAGACTGCACCGCTACTTTTTACTGCTTTAAACAATCAGTTTTGGACCAGTGGCCTTAATGAACCCATCGCAAACCTTCCAGTGGTAATATTTCAATTTGCCATGAGCCCTTATGAAGATTGGCAGCATCTTGCCTGGGCAGGGGCGCTTTTAATTACAGTAAGCGTTTTGGTTATAAACATCATATCTCGGACAATTTTTGGAAATAGGTAGTGCATCCAATGGCAAAGGAACGAGCAGATTTGGTGAAGGAAATGGAAAACACCATGGAAAACGGCCTTATGAATCAACAGGAGGTTAGAAGGGAAGCCAGGGGTTTGCGTGAGTTATCCATAAAATTAAAGGTAAAAAACCTTGATTTTTACTATGGCTCCTTTCATGCACTTCATTCCATTAGTCTGGATATACCTGAAAATCAGGTGACCGCTATAATTGGCCCTTCAGGCTGTGGAAAATCCACCCTGATCAGGGTCTTTAATAGGATCTACGAACTATATCCAAGACAGTATGCAACTGGAGAGATAATACTTGATGGCAGAAACATCCTTTCTCCTAAGGAAGATCTTAATCTTTTAAGGGCACAAGTAGGCATGGTTTTTCAAAAACCCACCCCCTTTCCCATGTCTGTTTATGATAACATCGCCTTTGGAGTGAAGCTCTATGAAAGGCTTTCACGGGCACAGATGGACGAAAGGGTAGAATGGGCACTTAGAAAGGCGGCCCTTTGGGATGAAGTCAAGGATAAGCTCAAACAAAGTGGAACAGCTCTTTCGGGCGGTCAACAGCAAAGGCTTTGTATTGCAAGGGCAATAGCGGTTAAACCTGAGGTACTTCTTCTTGATGAGCCATGTTCTGCCCTCGACCCCATTTCTACTGCCAAGGTGGAACAGCTTATAGAGGAACTGGTTGATGACTATACGATCATAATTGTTACCCACAACATGCAACAGGCAGCAAGGGTTTCTGATTTTACGGCCTTTATGTATTTAGGAAAACTTATAGAATTTGATAATACCAGTAAAATCTTTACAAATCCGCGGAAAAAGGAGACAGAGGATTATATTACAGGTCGTTTTGGTTAAGAAATAGGGATAGCAATTTTAAATGTGCTGCCCTTTCCAGGTTGACTTTCAAGTTCTATTTGCCCTTTATGCATTTTTACAATGTGTTTGACTATAGCAAGTCCAAGCCCGGTTCCACCAAGTTTTCTGCTTCGTGCCTTATCAACCCTGTAAAACCGTTCAAAAATTCTTTCTTGATGTTCCTTGGCTATGCCTATTCCCTGATCCTTAATGGAAAAAACAAGTATTCCATTGTTCTTGTTCGCACTCAAAAAGATTTCTGACCCTTTGGGACTATAGTTAATGGCATTTGTCAAAAGGTTTGTAATGGCCTGCTCAAGAAGGCTCGGATCTGCCTTTATATCAGGAATATCTTCTTGAATTTTTGTTTTTATTTCAACAGTTTTTTCCATTGCGAGTATCTTGCAGGAATCAATGGCAGAATTTATAATCGTTTTTACAGAAACTTTTTTGAACTCTTTTTGTCGAATCCTGTGTCTTTCTTCGATTCTTGAAAGAAGAAGTATATCTTCAACAAGCCTGTTCAACCTTTCGCCTTGTCTTTTTATGATTGAAAGAAATTCTCTTGTGGTTTCAATATCCTTTTCAAAAAGTCTTTCGTCAATGATGGTCTCTATGTAGCCTTTAATTGCAGTGATTGGGGTCTTAAGTTCATGAGAGACATTGGCCACAAATTCCCTTCTGATATTTTCGAGCCTTTTGACATTTGTCCTGTCATCCATGACAATCAGCACAGAAGGGTGGGTACTTTTCGTTGTGCCCCCAACAACCACTGAACGGATAAAAAAATATCTTTTTTCAAGCCCGTCTCGTCCTCCATAGATTTCTATTTCAGTCTCATCCTCTTTAAAATCTTCAAATACATGATCAACAAAGGCCATAAGGTTCATGTCCCTGAATACTGCATTAAAAGGCTTTCTCCTGGCTGTAGTAACATCAAAGCCAAGAAATTCTTCTGCTGCCCTATTCATGGTTATTATCCTTTTTTGTGAATCAAGAAGCACCACAAGCTCCTTCATATTTGCAAAAAGTAACCCGAGTTGTGAGCTTTCCTCTTCTGATTTTAAGGTTCTTTTTTTTAGCTCTTGGAATTTTTCCTTAATAGCTTCAACTAGTTCACCATCTTTAGGACTCATATCAAAGCTGGCTTCAAACCATTCCGTCAATTCATCTACATGGCCATAATTCCTGCTTGATAAAATTAGAGAGAATACAGCAGAAATTGTTAGGGAAATTGAAAGGAAGAGTGTAATTTTTAGAAAAAGATTCTCTGTCAATTCTTCCAAAAGATAGAAAAAAAAAGCACTTAAAAGACAGACTAAAAAGATCCAGGGGACTACTTTTAAGTAACGTTTTTTTTTCATTCTGTCGGCCTTTTTATCTTATAGCCAACCCCTCGAACAGTTTCTATCAGGTGTCCTGCATCTCCAAGTTTTTTTCTAAGTCCGTGTATTAGTACATCCACTGCTCTTCTCGTTATTTCAAAACCTTGTCCCCTAATTCCTTCAATAATTTGATCCCTTGAGAAGACCCTTTCGGGCCTAGAGCAAAGGAGTGAAAGAATATCAAACTCACTTACCGTCAGATCCACCTCTTTCCCATTTATTCTTACTTCATGGGCATCAAGATCGATCTCCAAACCATTTCCAAGGCTTATTATTTGCTCTTGAGAACCATCTTCTTTCTGTTTGCTTCTTCTTAAAAGGGCCTTAATTCTGGCTATAAGGACCTTGGGACTAAAGGGTTTGGTTATGTAATCGTCTGCACCTGAATCTAATCCGAATACTATATCTTCCTCCTCTGTCTTGGCAGTGAGCATAAGAATTGGAAGGTGGCGTGTCTTCTCATTTTGTCGTATCCTTTTGCAGACCTCGATGCCATCAACACCAGGAAGCATTATGTCCAAAAGGATGAGATCAAACTCTTCTTCTCCTATCTTTTTGAGCGCTTCTTCTCCTGAATCTGCTGAGGATACGTGGTAATTTTGTTTAATAAGATGGAAAAAAAGTAATCTTTGAATGTCTTCTTCATCTTCCACTATAAGTATCTTAGAGACTTCCTTGGGCATGGGAGAAAAATTTTATATTTTCTAATTATTCGTTAATGAACTTTATCTGAAACAATGTTAAATTTTTAAAAAAATGGCAAGAACTTTTGCCTTTTCTAAAAAAGATTTAAATAAGTCTTAACCATAACTTAATTTTTATGTTTTAAAAAAGAAACTATTATGTTTTTAATGGAGGTCTAAATGTCACCTCATCACTATACCTTTCACAAGCAGCTTGACAAATTATTTGAGAAGTTTCTGGCCCTTGGAGCCATTGTTGAAGACAGGATAAGAAAGGCTTGTGAGGCCATTCGGACCAGGGACCCTGAAACCATCAACTTTGTAGCCACATCAGACTATGAAATAGACGAAATGGAGATAGATATTGAGGAAGAGTGCCTAAAAATTCTCGCCCTTTATCAACCAGTGGCAAAGGATCTTAGGATTGTCATAGCCATAATCAAAATAAATAACGAGCTTGAGCGGATTGGTGATTATGCAGTAAGCATTGCAAAGAGGGTAAGGGATTTATCTAAAAAGGATATAATGAAATATCAGCCAAACTACGAAGAGATGATTGCAACTGTCCTGAAGATGTTTAAGCTGGCCCTTGATGCCATAACCTATCAGGATGCAGACATAGCCCACAGAATTTTTATACTGGATGACGACGTGGATAAAGAGCGAACCAAACACTATGAGAGGGTAATAGAAGAAATAAAAAAACAGCCTGAGGCTGCACGATATCTTATAGACTGTTATATCTTGGCAAGACACCTTGAGCGAATAGCAGACAGGGCGACAAATATTGCAGAAGAAGTAATATATCTAGTGGAAGGAGAGATAGTTAGGGGAGAATTTGCCTAAAATTTTTTTAATGAGATGGTAAAAAAGGGGCTAAATTGCCCCTTTTCTTTTTTAGTCAACCTCTATTTCTTCAGCCTCAGCAACATGTTCAATTAGCTTAAGTCTTCCAGCCCCAAAAAATGTGGTCATTAGCCAGTCATATCCAAGATATAACAGGGCCACATCGTCCTCTTTGACCTTTTGAAGCCTGTCTTCGGGTATTTCATAAATATTTAAAAAATTGCTCTTAAGAACAAAACGCCTGAAGGCATCCAGGTTATAACAGGCCATGAAAAACATCTGTAAGGTTTTTTCCGGTATCTCAACAAAAGGGCCAAGGCTTTTTCGCCTGAGAATGAGCTCCACCCAACCCTTGTTGTGTTCATCATATGGTGGAATCCCCTGATCTTCCCTCCATTGGGCTATGGTCATTTCCTGGCCTAGATCGTGCCCGAGACAATGGGCCTCTTTTATCAGTGCAAAGAAGTTTTCATTATCTTCCAGGTCGTGGTTATGGAAAAGGCCAGCTGCAATGGGATAATAACGGCAGGAGACTGGTCTATCTTCATAAACCGTACAGCCATCTTCTCCCAAAAAGGGGCAGGCGTTATTCTTTTCTGGATTAAGTTTTATTACAGGCACAGGAAGATCAGATGCCTCTATCTTCCCCGGCATGGTGAAAAGTAAAAGGAATTCATCCGAAGGCATTTTCAGCCTGTTTTTAAGCCTGATAATATCATATGGGGTCAAAAAGGTGCTGTTATTGTGACAACACTTTGTGAAACAGGCCAGTTCCTTATCGCATGAAAAGCATAAGGTGCTTTCCATATCCAATCTTACAGGGACAATTGGTTTTTCAACGTCCTTTGGTGCATACATAAATAAATAACCTCGTATAAGTGGATTTCTTTAACTATAAACCCAATTATCCCTTAATACAACGAAACTCACAGTATTCTTGTGGGTTTTTCTCTAAAGCCTTACAGGCGTTTTAAACCGAAGAACTGTCTTGGTTCCGTCTTCTTCAGAGACTATATCAATCTCTTTTATTCCCGAGTCATCCTTTTCCACCTTTATCTCGTAGGGCTTTTCAATGATGTGATCCAGATTTTCAAATAGAATTGAAACTATGTTATCCTTTGGATCATAGGATATTCCAAGAATAGGGAGCCATTCTACCTCGGGTTTGTCAAATATGCCTGAAGCAGCAACTTCTACTTCTACAGGAGTATCCTTAAAGACCTTTGAAAGCTGGTTAAGATAGTTTTCCCATTGATTTTTTGAGATACATTCAGCCATTTTCCCCTCCTAATTTATTTCTTTTTCAATGATAATATTTGATAAAATTTAAATAAAAATTATGCAGTCTGATATGAGGAGTCAAGGTATAAAATATTAAAGCTCTAGGATAGAAATAAAAGAAGGCTGAGACCTCTGAAAAAGGCGCTTAAATTCAAAAATTGTTGGGCTTATAACCATAAATATATTGCGAATCAAGTAATGTTATCAAATACAGTTAAAACTTTAGGC
>JALXCD010000112.1 GCA_026991135.1 Deltaproteobacteria bacterium
GGACCCCTTGTTCTTCTCTACTATTTCGTGGGCCATTCGGGACAATGCCCGATCCATTTCCTTTTCGTCCAAAAGTATGGAAGTCTTTTTTTTCAACAAGCACCTCCCTAGCTACTTGATGGTATTTTAAGAACCTGTCCAATATAAAGACAGTTCGAACTGAGTCTATTTATTCTTCTTAGGGATGTTACAGATACCTTAAAACGCCTCGCAATATCCCATAAAGTGTCACCCCTTTTAACTACATAGCGTTTATGCCTTTTGGTTTTATAGGCATATCTCTTTGTTGGGATCTTTAATATCTGGCCAATTCTGATTGTGTTTGATCTCAATCTATTGACACGCTTTATTGCCTTTATGGATGTATGATATCTTCTTGCAAGTATTCCCAAAGTCTCTCCGCGTCTTACCCTATGCCTTATCACAGAGCCCCTGCCCTTTCTGGAACGCGCATAATATCTCCTTTTTGGAGGCCGCCACTTTTTAATGGTATCTAGCTTGGCCATCAGGATTTTTTTATAACCTACTGGAATCCTCAGTTGAAAGGTTTTATCAGGGGTCACTCCATATCTTAAGGAAGGATTTAAATCCCTTAAAAGAACAGGCTCTACACCAATGGCCTTTGCAATATCCCTAAGGGCCATCTGTTTATTGACCATGACTGTTTCGTATCTAATTGGTTCATCTGGATCATCTAGAACCATGCCATATTTTTTGGGATTCTTTATAATTAAAAGTGTGGCAATAAACCTTGGCACATATCGGGCGGTTTCCCTTGGGAGCATTTCATATAGATCCCAGAAGTTATCGAGATAATTTATCTTTTGCCTGTCAATAGCCCTTAAGACATTCCTCTCTCCACAGTTGTACGCAGCAAGGACAGTGGTCCAATCGCCAAAAATTTCATGAAGCTCGGTTAGATATGCTATTGCTGCCTTGGTGGATTTTTCTGGGTCAAGCCTCTCATCAATCCAGACGTTTCTTTTAAGCCCAAACTTATACCCAGTAGAAGGAATAAATTGCCACAATCCAAGGGCCCTTGCAGGAGACATGGCCCTAACTTTAAATCCGCTCTCAATCAAAGGGAGCCATGAAAGCTCTTCAGGAAGGCCTGCCTTTTTTAACTCCCTTACTATCATGGGCCGATATCTTCCTGAACGCTTGTATGCAGAGAGAAAAAAACGCCTTTCCTTTCCTGTAAAAAGCTCGATCTCCCTTTTTACATATTTATTTTCAACCAGAGGGATCGGATCATTGAGCCCCTTTGTGGTTCTGAACATGGATGTATGTATTTCAAGGAGCCTTTTTGAAATCAAAAACCTTATATCATCCTTTTGCTGTTCAATGGTTGGGTCATTTTCACTATTTTTAACACTCAAAAGGAGGCCATAGGCGTCATCAAGGACCTTTATAGCACCATCCTTATCCCCATCTTCCCAAAGGTCTTGAGAAAGTTTACAAAGCTCAAGGGCCATATCTAGCATGCCTTGGTCAGAATCAGGATCCACCTTTTCAGTATCAATTGGGCAAGTTCCTGCCTCAGGAAAAAGATCTTTTAAATCCTGCTTCAATTTCTGTGACTGGTTTTCAGGGCCTTTTTTAGAGGACGCAATCTCTGGATGCCTTTTTAGATATTCTTGATATCTTTTGGAAGTGGTGCTTTGCTTTGAAGCACAGCCAAAACTTAAAAGAAGAAAAAGAACGGTTATTGCCAAAAAGGCCTTTTTCATAAAAATTTTGCCTCCACTAGATTTTTCTAAAGATATAAAAATACCAAGTCAAATAGGAAGATGTAAACAAGGAGTTTTTATCTAGATTGCTCATTTAAAAATAAAGGGGGCTCAATCCTGAGTTCAACACCTGCATCTTTCACCCCTTCCACCAAAACAAGCCTTGCTTTTTGACCCATCTTGGGAAAGACACATTTCAGTCTTTTGGGCTCAAGACCTATTTCCGACATTAGCCTTATCAAAAAAACAAGCCTTTCTGCTGGATAGATTATAGAAAAGCGCCCCCCTGGCCTTAAAAGCCACCTTCCTGCTTCAAGGATTTCAGGAAGGGTTACCAGTATCTCATGACGGCTTAAGGCTTCTTGACTGTTAAGACAAAGCCTTCCAGAGTCAGGAGGTCTAAAAGGTGGATTTGACAAGATATGATTGAAACTTCCTGGGGGAAATTCTTCTTTTACCTTTCTTATATCTAGGTGATGTGGAATTATATTTTGGGCATGGTTTATGGAAATATTCTCTACAAGAAGTTCAAAAAGGGAATTTTGTATCTCAATTGCATGTATTTCACAACTGGGCTTCCTTTTTTCAATAATCAGAGAAATAACCCCGGTTCCTGCCCCAAGATCACAGACCTTGCTCCCTTTTTTAATCCTTGAAAAGTCTGAAAGAAGAAGGGCATCAACTGAAAACCTATAGCCGTCTCTTGGCTGAAGTATCTTTAATCCATAGGATTTAAGCTCTGTAATTGACCGATTATTTCCCGCAATTTGCTGGATTTTTCTTTCTGACGATTCCATAAGGAAAAAAGTTCACTTGTGGTCTTGTCTCCATGCTGAAAATCTCTCCCCCAAGGGTCTTTTCAATCATCTCTCCCCTTTTTTCATCATAAAGGGATAGGACTCGAAAGGGTTTGTCAAAAAGGTTATTATCCATAAACTCAAGCTCATCCCCTACCTTTATACAATAAGTGGCCTTAAAAAGGGGCCTTTCCCCAACACTTTTACAGATTGCAACTGGTATGAAGGGCTGTGGACAATCTTTTCCCTCATAGAGCATGTCTTTTTCATCAGGAGTTTTTTCAAAAAAGTTTTCAGTAAATCCCCTCGAGGATATGGCATTTAGTTCAGAAAGGAGGCTATCCATACTTATTTTTCTTTTGAGCCTCCCCAAAAACTTGTTAATTGCAAGCCTGTAGGCCCTTACCACCGTGGCCACATAGAGAATACCTTTAATGCGGCCTTCAATTTTGAAAGAATCTACTCCAAGATCCATTAATTCTGGAAGTCTTTTAATAAGACAAAGGTCTTTTGAATTGAATATATATAGACCCCTTTTATCCTCCTCGACAGGGTAATAAACACCCGGTCTTTTTTCTTCAACCACACTGTAGGAATATCTGCATGGATGAGCACAATTTCCCTGATTTGCCTCCCTTCCTGTAAGATAAAGGCTCAACATACACCTTCCTGAGTAGGATATGCAAAGGGCACCGTGAACAAATACTTCAAGTTCTATATCAGGAACTTTTTCCCTTATAAGCCTTATTTCAGAAAGGCTAAGCTCCCTTGCAAGGTTGACCCTTTTTACTCCATGTTCCTTCCAGAATCTAACAGCTTCATAATTCAAGGTATTTGCCTGGGTGGAAAGATGAACTGGAATGGAAGGGGTATATCTTTTGGAAAGTGCAATCACTCCAGGGTCACTAATTATGACACCATCTGGTCTTACATCTTCTAGAAAAGATAAAAAATCCTTAATACCATCCAGGTCCCTGTTCCTAGAAAAGATATTTGCCGTAACATAAGCCTTTACACCCCTTTTACGGCAATAGTCGATGGCCTCTTCCATCTCTTTTTGGTCAAGGTTTCCTGCCTTTGCCCTGAGGCTAAAAGCCTTTGCCCCGAAATAACAGGCATCGGCGCCGTAGGCTATTGCAACCTTCAGTTTTTCAAGGTTTCCCGCAGGGGCAAGGAGCTCAAATTTCGTCATAGCCCTTTACTATCACCTGGCGCCTTCCCATACTGTCGGTAGGGGTAACAATTCCTTCTCTTTCCATTTGCTCTATGAGCCTTGCTGCCCTGTTGTAACCAATTCGGAGCCTTCTTTGAAGGCCAGAGATGGACGCCTGGCCTGTGGATGTGACAATCTCAACTGCCTCATCATACTTTTCATCAAAGAATTCACCGTCTCCACTCTGATCATTCTTTGTCTCGTCTGGCCCTGGCTCAACAACAGAAAAATCATATTCAGGCTCACCTTGGGCCTTCAAAAACTCAACGACCTTGATTATTTCTGGCTCTGAGATGAAAGCTCCATGAAGCCTTTCAATATTGGAGCTTCCCGGTGGAAGAAATAGCATATCTCCATTTCCAAGGAGTCTTTCAGCTCCTACAGTATCAAGTATGGTACGAGAGTCCACCTTGGATGAAACCTTAAAGGATATCCTTGCAGGGAAATTGGCCTTTATGAGCCCTGTCAATACATCCACTGAAGGTCTCTGGGTAGCAATGATGATATGGATTCCAGCCGCCCTTGCCATTTGGGCGAGCCTTGCAATGTACCCTTCTACCTCCTTAGATGAAACCATCATAAGGTCTGCAAGTTCATCAATGATAACAACCAAATATGGAAGGGGCTCCTCTGCAACCTCGTTATAGCCAAGGACATTTCTGGCATGGGCGTCTTCAAGAAGCTCATATCGCCTTTCCATCTCCATAACTGCCCATCTCAAGGCCCTTGTGGCCTCCTTAGGCTCGCTCACAACAGGATGGATAAGATGCGGAATTCCATCATAAAGAGATAACTCAATCCTTTTTGGATCGATCATCAACAGGCGAAGCCTGTCAGGGCCAAGTCTGTATAAAAGGGAACAGATCATTGCATTTAGGCCAACGCTTTTTCCTGTGCCCGTTGCGCCGGCAATTAATAGATGCGGCATCTTTGAAAGGTCAGTTACCACGGCCTGGCCCACAATATCCTGGCCAAGGGCCAAAAGAAGCTCTCCCTTTCCCTTTTTAAAGACATCGCTTTCAAGGATTTGCCTCAAATAAACAGTCTGTCTCTTTGGGTTTGCAAGCTCTATCCCAATTACCGCCTTTCCAGGAATCGGAGCCACGATCCTTACGCTTCTGGTTTTAAGGGCAAGGGCAAGATCATCTGCAAGGGATGCCACCTTGTTTATTTTGACACCTGGGGCAGGAGAAAACTCATACATAGTAACAACCGGCCCTGGACATATCTCCACAACTCGTCCCTGAACCCCAAAATCCCTGAGCTTTTGCTCAAGCGTCTTTGAATTTTCAATAAAGGCCTCCTTATCAAGGACGATTTCCTCTTCTGGGGGCTCTTGAAGAAAGGATATAGGCGGAAGACTAAACTGCCCTTTAACCGGAGTAATTTCAAAATCCTTTAGGTCTTCATCAGCCTGAGGCTCGGTCTCCTCCTTAGATGTCTTTTTAGGCTCTATAATAAGTGGGGTTTGGACTTCCTGCTTTGGTGTGGTTACATCACTACCCTTTTTCTTTGAAAGAATTTTCCTTTTTTCCTTTAATTGGCCCTCTTTTTTCCTTTTAAAGGGGAAAATAATCATTTTTAAGGTAAGAGGAGTAGCCAATAAAAGCCCTGCAAGAAAAAGGATAATACCGATTAAAGCTGTCCCACCAAGGCCAACAAATGACTTCAAGGAATTTGCCAAGAATGCGCCTATCACCCCTCCATAAAGGGATTTTGGATCGATAAGACCCAAAAGGACAAGGGAGCTGAAAAATATAAAAAAAGAGCCTGTGGCTATGTGTAGATTTGTCCTTTTTAAGATATCTCCCCTGATGTAGGAAATCAAAAATAGAATCAGTATCGGGATAAAGAGCCATGAAGCAAGACCAAGTCCAGTTATTAAAATATCTGCCATCTGTGCACCTAGTGGCCCCATCCAATTTCTGGCGTTTCCCGGACCAATATGATTAAGACTTGGATCTGTTGGTGTATAACTCAAAAGAGAAGCAAAGAGAAAGACAATGACTCCAAAAATAACTAAGCCAATTATCTCTCTTGAAAAGCCAGCGTTTTCAGATGAATCTAAAGTTTTTTTTGCAGAAGCCAAACCTCAAACCTGCCTTAAAAATACAAAATTAAACTGATTTTATGATAAACTTACAATAAAATAGGTGTTTGCCAAGCTTATCATTAATTATAACTAGTATTGGGACGATAAAAAATATAAATGTCTCAAGTTTTCACCAAAATGACTAATAAGGAGACGAAGTTGGAGATTGACAACTCTGTCTAAATTGGTTCACTAACAAAATAAACCAAACCGGGAGCTAGAATTTATGAATATCACAATGATTGGAACAGGGTATGTTGGACTAGTGACAGGGACCTGTTTCTCAGAATTTGGTCATAATGTCATCTGTGTTGACAAGATAAAAGAAAAGATAGAAGCCCTTAAAAAAGGAGAAATCCCCATCTATGAACCCGGCCTTGAACAGCTTGTAAAAAAGAATATTTCTGAGGGAAGGCTTCATTTTACAACAGAATTATCCAAGGCCATCCCCGACGCAGAGGCAGTCTTTCTGGCAGTAGGCACCCCGAGCAGCAGAAGGGGAGACGGCTATGCGGACCTTACTTATGTATATCAGGCGGCAAGGGAAATCTCACCACATTTAAAGGGCTATACTGTAATAGTTGATAAAAGCACGGTTCCTGTGGGGACTGCACGGCAGGTCAAAAGGATAATACAGGAAGAAAATCCAAAGGCGGATTTTGATGTGGCATCAAACCCTGAGTTTTTAAGGGAAGGAGCTGCCATAAATGATTTCATGAGGCCTGACAGGGTGGTTATTGGTGTAGAAAGTGAACGAGCCGAAAAGGTCCTTAGGGAAATCTATAAGCCCCTTTATCTCATTGAAACACCCATTGTCTGCACCACCATCGAGACGGCAGAGCTTTCAAAATATGCTGCAAATGCCTTTCTGGCCATAAAGATTAGTTTCATAAACGAAATAGCAAATGTCTGCGAGGCCATAGGGGCAGATGTAGCAGACATTGCAAAGGCAATAGGCATGGATGGACGGATCGGGTCAAAATTTCTACATCCAGGGCCCGGTTATGGCGGCTCTTGTTTCCCCAAGGACACCACAGCCCTCATGCGTATAGTTCAGGAATACGGTGAGCACGTAAGACTTGTTGAAACAGCAGTCGAGGTGAACTTTGCCCAGAAGGCAAGGATGGTAAAAAAGATCAGGGACATGCTTGGAGGAAGTGAGGCAGGAAAGACCATTGCCTTTCTTGGGCTTACCTTTAAACCAGAGACAGACGATATGAGGGAAGCCCCTTCCATCACAATTATCACATCACTTATGGAAAAGGGCGCAAGGGTAAAGGCCCATGACCCAAAAGGCATGGATGAGGCCAAAAAGGTCCTTCCAGAAGGGGTGATTTATACCCGGAACGCCTATGAGGCATGTGAAGGGGCGGATGCAGTGGTCCTCATGACCGAGTGGAATCAATATAGAGCACTTGACCTAAAAAAGATAAAAAATCTTTTAAACGAGCCAATTTTTATAGACCTAAGAAATGTCTATGATCCCAAGAACATGAAAAAATTGGGGTTTAAATATTCTGGGGTTGGAAGAAAATAAAGGAGGAAAAATGACCTTTATCCCTGTAATCCTTTCTGGTGGAACAGGAAGCCGCCTTTGGCCAATGTCAAGGGAAGCCTATCCTAAGCAGCTCTTAAGACTTACCGGTGAGGACTCACTCATACAACAGACAGTAAAAAGGATTAGGGAGCTTTATGAAGCAAGCGCCCCAATTCTTGTTTGCAATAACGAACATAGATTTCTTGTGGCAGAGCAGATGTTCGAAATCGGGGTAAAACCCCTTGAAATAATACTTGAGCCTTTAGGGAGAAATACAGCTCCTGCCATTGCTGTAGCAGCATTAAGGGCACTTAAAGAACATGATAATCCAAATCTTTTGATATTGCCCGCAGATCACCTTTTGGGAAATATAGAACGATTCCAACATGCCATAAAGGTTGCAGAAGGACTTTCAGATAAAGGATTTTTAGTAACCTTTGGGATCAAGCCCACCTCACCAGAGACAGGCTATGGTTATATAAAAAGGGGAGAAGCGCTTGGAGATGGCGCCTACAGGGTGGAAAGATTTGTTGAAAAGCCCGACGAAGAAAGGGCAAAAAGGTATCTGGATGAAGGAAGTTTTTCTTGGAACTCGGGAATGTTCTTTTTCCGGGCAAAGGATTACCTCAGCGAGCTTAAGGCCTTTGAACCAAAGATGTATGACATGTGTAAAAGGGCCTTTTCTGGTGCTGCCAAGGACCTTGATTTCCTGCGTCTTGAAAAGAAAAGCTTTTCCCTTTGCCCTTCAAATTCCATAGATTACGCAGTAATGGAAAGGACAGAAAAATGCGCAGTTATTCCTCTTGACTGCCCTTGGAACGATATTGGCTCATGGGCTTCTCTCTGGGAAGTTAATGAAAAAGATGAGGATGGAAATGTTTCAAGGGGTGATGTGATAACAAAGGATGTGAAAGATTCCATACTCTTTTCTGAAAAAAGATTGGTTGCAGCCCTTGGGCTTTCAGAAGTCATTGTTATCGATACTACCGATGCACTCCTTGTGGCTGATAAAAAAAGGAGTCAGGAGATAAAGGATATCGTCTCAAGGCTTAAAGAAAAAGGAAGGGAAGAGCTGATTTTTCACTCAAAGGTCTATAGACCCTGGGGCTCCTATGAAGGGCTAGTTTCTGGTGACAGATTTCAGGTTAAGCTCATCACGGTAAAGCCAGGGGCAAAACTTTCGGTACAGATGCATCACCACAGGGCCGAGCACTGGATAATCGTAAAGGGCACTGCTAGAGTTCAACGAGGGGATGAAACCATACTTCTTACAGAAAACCAGTCTACCTTTATACCCTTAGGGACCATTCACAGCCTTGAAAACCCGGGCAAGATTCCGCTTGAACTCATTGAGGTCCAAAGCGGACCTTATCTGGGCGAGGACGATATAGTCCGATTTGAAGATAGATATGGACGGGCTAAACAGACTAAAGGGCCTCAATAATGTCCGTTAGCCTTGTATTCAGTCTGCACTTTACGTTGTGGATGTGAATGCTTTCAAGGCTAAGGGTTTCAATAATTATCTTGGAATCCTTGGATACCTTGTTTAAAAGGCCCTTTCCAAGGGCCTTTGCCACAGCCCTTACGACATCTTCAGCAAACTGGGGGGCAGAATGGCTCCTATAGACAAGCTCTGCCTCATCCGGCCTTTTTAAAAGGTCACTTACCACATGAAGGCTTTTCAATAATGGCCCCAGAATATCATCATAAGAAAGCCTGTTTCGCCTATCTTCCACATAGACCCAAGTCTTACACCTCTGGGAATGGGTCGGCATCGGGAAAGACGACCTTTGGTTGACAAGGCTCTCGTTATACACCTGGGTGCATGGACATGCAGTTATGTGAAAAACACCAAGGCCTAGCCAGGAAGACTGAGAAATTCCGTCTCCATCCAGCCTTTTGGATTCAGCCTTTAGGTAGATTTCCATATTGTCTATTGAGCCCCTTTCACTTACTGGGGTAATTGAAATTACAGGAAAAAGGCCCTTTAGAGTAACCTTTGCCCTTCTCCCCCTCTGTCCGACTAGAACCTTCTTTGAAAGACAAAGGCCATATTCCCTGATGTCAAAAAAGGACCTTTCGTTTAACAAAGATATCTGGTTTTCTATCCTTGACATATGGATACCTTTAAAATCCCCCGGAAGGTCTGTGGTTATCTCTGCATCAAAGGGCATTCTTCCCTCTGGAAGATTTATCCATACAGTCTTTTGAGAAATCCCGACCTCGTCTATGTCTATCCTGAAATCCGGCGAAAGCTCGGGGACATCCTCTCCTCTTAAAAGGCACCTCTTATGTTCTTCTCTAGAAAACTGGGGCCTCAAATAAGACCTTGCTCCCTTAAGGCCAGATACCAGTCTTGAATCCTTTGACATCTTCCATCCATGCTCCTGGTAAATTCAATTAAGCAGTCGATAGCTTCAAGGTTTAGCTCCTTTTGCGAGTTCTTTGCCAGCTTCCTTATCTCAAACAAAAGATAAAGAATGGAATCCCTCGAAAAGTTTTTTGAACAAAGGCCATTATCACTCACTCTTCTGGTAGTTACAATCCTTTTCACAAAATATAAGTCATATTTAAGGGACAGTTCAAAGAAAAAAAGCCAATCCTCTCCCAGACCTATATCCCTAAAACCCCCAGTTTTAAAAAATATATCCCTTTTTATTGAAAAGGCAGAGGGAACAATGGAACACCAGAAAAAGAGATTTTCAAAAACCGACCTTTTATCGTCAAATTCATCTCCAGGTATGTAAAATGTTTCTCTTGTCTTGGTATCGATATTTTTTGCTATGCCAAATGAGGCATGATACCCTTTGAAAAGGGGAGAAAGAAGACTTGAAACATGGCTTTTCAGCCATAGATCATCGGAGTCAAGGAACATAAGGCAATCGCCACTAGCAAACCTTGCACCGAGATTTCTTGCCCTTCCAGGCCCAAGATTTTCTCCCCGTATTATCCTTACTTCTGGAAAATACTTTTTGACAGCCTCAGACACACCATCCTTTGAACCATCATCAACAAGGATTACCTCAAGGCTCACGCCTTTATTTGAAAAAACTGACTCTATTGCCTCAATGGCTTTATCCTTCCTGTCTTTAACAGGAATTATGCAAGTGACTTCTGGGTAAGGCATTTGTTTCCTGGAGGAAAACACTCAGCAGCCTTTTTGATCTGTCCGGAAAGCACATAGTCAATATATTTTTTGATTGTCGGAATCATGTAATCAAGGTATTGACCAATCTCCTTTTCAGTGGCTGTAGTGAGGGTCTGACAGAAAAGGCACTTTCTTTCCCCTCCACCTGTGGAAGGAAGGCCAAAGTCTTCAAGAAGGTGCCTTGTAATGTCTTCATCACTAAAGTCCTCGTAAAGAGGAAAATTAGTGGTAACGCCAAAGTGTGCTGAAAGCTCGATTATCTTTTCCATGAAGACATGGGTCTGTTCAGGGTAAAAAGACTGTCTTTTCGCATAGCCTGCAAGGATTATAGAACAATAGTTAGTGATGGAATATATTATGGCCTTTGTATGCATAGCAAGTTTACATGCCACGCAGACAAGATTTTTGCCCCCAAACCGCGGCATTAGGGCTTCATAGGTATCTAGCCAAAGTCCCTGAAAAAGCCTTCCACAATCAAGCTCTACATAATGAGTGCTGGGGCAATCTTCCCTTTGGGGAACTTGCCCTTCAAGGATTTTCTTAGCAACATCAAGACGCCTTTTAGGAAAATCATGAAACCTGCCCATACCATTTAACATATGAAGGCAGTGGATGGAGCGGGCCATGGGGATGTCCTTATGCCTTCCTGTCATCGAAAGGGCGTAGAGAGAAAGACTATCCCTGCCTCCTGAATAGAGAATGGCTATGTCCCTTTTTTCCATGATCATGAAAGTATCATACTTGTTTTATCCTGTATTTCAAAAAAATTTCCCCTGTTTCCAAAAGGACCTTAAAAGACTTCAATTCAAGATCCATGAAAGGAGAGCCCAAGGGACTCTTTCCATAAACCATGCACCTTTCTTTCACACTTCCAATTAACTTGGGAGAAAGGGTTATTAAAAGCTCATGAACTACACCTTGTTTTAAGGCATGATAGTTCAACATGCCCCCGCCTTCTATCAGCAAACTACCAGCCCCATGCCTTTCTAAATATAAAAATGCTTCCTTTAAATCGAGCATTCCATCTCTGGTCTTTGATAGGGGAACGACGCTGGCCTTTTTGGAAAATCTTTCCTTTAATCTAGTAAAGACTGTTTCTGGACAAAAGATTATTGGGCTAGGCCCTTTTTTAAATATAGATCTATCTTCCGGCAACTCACCCGAATTTGTAATTATGGCCCTTAGTCTTTTCCAGGGGATTGAGCCATCTCTTATCCTGAATTCAGGGTCTCCTTCTCTTAGAGAGCCAGCACCAATAAGGGATGCGTCTGTATTTTCTCTTGTTATTTCTAAAAATACCCTGTCCCTTTTACTGCCAAAACCGGCAGGAGTTATCCTTCCACATAGGGTCTCTATGGCGATTATGCTAACCTTCAAATCCTTCAAAAATCTTTAAGGTTTTTCTTGCTATTTCAAACTCTTCATCAGTCTTTACAATAAGACTGCCCCATCCTCCTTCCCTATTCTTGAAACGTCATCGTTTGGACTAATACCATTTAACCTCTCATCTAAAACAATCCCCAGATGTTCAAGACCAGAACAAATCCTTTCCCTTACCAAGGATGAGTTTTCTCCAATTCCACCAGTAAATATGAGGCAATCAATCTTTCCAGTTACTGCCAGATAGGAGCTAATATACTTTTTTATCCTGTAGCAGAATATGTCAAGGGCAAGCTCCTTGTCCCTGTCCCCTTCTTTTACCCCAGCGACTATCTTCCTCATATCGCTTTCACCACAGAGTCCGAAAAGCCCGCTTTTTTTATTAAGGATATCTTCAACCTCTTGTAGTGAAAAACCAAGGTCTTTGATCAAGTATATGACAATGGAAGGGTCAATATCACCTGATCTTGTCCCCATGACAAGGCCCTCAAGGGGTGTAAAGCCCATTGAGGTATCAATGCATTTGCCATTTTTTATGGCACAGGCACTTGCCCCATTACCAAGGTGAAGGCTTATAGACGAAAGACTTGAAAAATTTTTTTCTAAAAAATCAGCAGCCTTTTTGTTTACATAACTGTGAGATGTGCCATGAAAGCCATAGCGCCTTATCCTGTTTTTTTGGTAAAATTTCAAGGGAATTGCATAGTGCCAAGCCCTTTCGGGCATTGTCTGATGAAAGGCTGTATCAAAGACGGCAACCTGTGGAATTCCAGGAAGAGCCTTGATAGCAACCTCAATACCAAGAAGATTTGATGGATTGTGAAGGGGGGCAAGGTCAAAAAGCCTTTTTATCTCATTCAAAACATCTTTTGTAATAAGGGTTGCATCCCTAAATTTCTCACCACCGTGGACCACCCTGTGCCCAACTGCAAGTATTTCTTCACTTTTCTTTAAAATAGAGCAACTTGTAAGGCAATCTGTCATTAAAAAAAGGGCCTCGGAATGATCCCTTATGGCCCTTTTGTCTTCAAAAATTGTTTCGCCTTCTTTGGACTTAACTTTTATCTTTGCCCGTTCACTTCCTATCTCTTCGATCAGGCCCTTTGCCCAAAGTGTGAGTCCTTCCCTTTTAAAAAGCGTAAATTTTAGTGAAGAACTCCCCGAATTGATAACTAAAATCTTTGACATCTAAAGAAAGGATTTTACCGCACCTTTTATGCTTCCCGGATCTAACCCTTGTATCTTATAAAGATCCTTTGGCTTTCCAGATGCTCCATAGGCAGTAACTCCCATGGCCTTTACCTTTTGGATGATGCCATTTTTAACCATAACCCTTGCCACAATGGACCCAAGCCCCGTTGTTGCAACATGGTCTTCCACAGTAACAATAGGCCCATTTTGGCAAGCTTCAATAATCGCCTCTTCATCAACGGGCTTAAGGCTTGCCATATTTACCAATGAGGCTCTGATGCCTTCTTTCTTTAGCTCATCCACAGCTTCAATACAGTTTGGAATAACAGAGCCATAGGCCATAATGGTGGGAACGCCTTTTTCACCTTTTCTGATCCAGTCGGCCTTTCCAGGGGTAAAGCTGTAGTCCTTCCCGAAAAATAGCTCTCCTTCTTCGTTTGTTACAACCGGCAACTTGGACCTTCCCATGCCCACAAAGTAATTTCCTTCATGGGTTGCCACATAGCGGATGATTCTATCGGTCTGATTTGGATCTGCAGGTATGAAAATGGAAAAACCAAAGAGATTTTCCATGAGGCCAACATAGTCAATGCATTGATGGGTGGGCCCATCCTCCCCCACATCAAGCCCTATGTGAGTTGACACTACCTTTAAATTTGTCTCATTTTGATCACTTAGGCGGTGCTGATTATATGTCTCACATACTGCAAATACCCCGAATGTGCTAAAAAAAGTAACAAAGCCCTCCCTTGTTGTGGCCCCTGCACAAACTGCTGCATGGTGTTCCTGGATACCTGTTTCATAAAAGGCCTTAGGATTTATGGAGTGAAAACCCTGCATCTTCACAGAGCCTTCAAGGTCACAGCTAAAGCCAAGGATTTTTGGGAAATCCCCCAAGTTATTTGCCTCGGCAAGGGATTTTAGGGCGTTGCCGTAGGCAGAACGACAGTCTATAAAAACATCCGGAGAATAGACTATTGGCTGCCCCGGATCGATGGATCTTTTAGGGACCCTTCTGAATTCATGCCTTTTAAGCTTAATCTTATGTTCATCTCTTTTTTCCCTGTATTTTTCAAGAAGACCTGAATCAATGCCAATCTCATCTAGGGCCTTTTCAGCCTCATCCCATTTTAACGGACTTCCATGGTATTTCTCTTTGTTTTCCATGAAAGATACGCCATAACCCATTACAGTCCTGTTAATGATTGCAACTGGCCTTTCTGGGTCCAGGTCCTCATGTAAAATTGCCCGCCTCATGCACTTATAAAGCTCATTAAAGTCATTACCATTTGGGCAGTAAATCACATTCCATCCTGCAGCCTTGTATTCATCTCTTACCCTTACGGGCATAACTTCTTCTGTGTTTCCGCCGATCTGAAGATGATTTCTATCAACTATGCAGATAAGATCCTTTAAATTGAATTTTACTGCAAACCTTCTTGCCTCAGCCACCTGACCCTTTTGCTGCTCACCATCTCCCATAAGACAATAGGTCTTTCCTTCTCGTCCAAGAAGCTTTGAAGATAAGGCAAATCCATCTGCTGCAGAAAGACCTTGTCCAAGATTTCCTGTATTCCACTCTACTCCCGGAACGCCTTGTTCTATATGACCTCCAAATGCAGAACCCGCCCGCCTAAATTCTTTCAAAAATATCTCCTGGTTAAAATAGCCATACTCACTCAAGACACTATAAACCCCAGGAGATATGTGACCCATGCTTACTATAAGCCTTTCCCGTTCCTCCCAATCTGGATTTTTGGGATCATGTCTCATTATGGCATATAACAAAAGAAGGATATGGAGACTCGAAAGACTTCCGCCAGGGTGTCCACTTCCAGCAAGGGTTGTAGAAAGAATAATATTTCCTGCACACCTTTTCCACATACCCGAAAGGGTTTCTAGATCTTCTGAACCAAGCTCCTTTTTTGAAGACACATCTATCCTAAACATTTCCCTACCCCTAACCTCAAACCTTTCTTAACTTTGGCTATCGAATATCTTTATGACCTTTTCCGTGATATCCACCTTTGGAGATATGAAATAGAGACCAGGCATATTTTTTTCCAATATCAAGGTATAGCCCTTGTCTTTTCCTAGTTTATTTACAACCTTTTCAAGTTTCTTAAGAATAGGCTGCATCCTCTTCGCCTCGGCATTTCTCATTTCATACTGAGCATCATCACTTTGATCCTGAAAATCCCTCAACATCTTTTTGTATTGTCTTTCCTTCTCTGCCCTTGCCTCTTCACTCATAAGAGGGGCCTTTTTCTCAAGGTCAACCTTGAATGCCTTGATTTCTCTTTGCTTTGCCTGAAGCTTCTTTTTCAATGCCTCAAATTTCTTATTAAGCTCCTTCATGGCCTTTTTACCTGCCTTCGAACTCCTGACTACCTTTTGCATATCAATTACTGCAATCTTTACTTCCTGCCCAAAGGATGTTGACGAAAAGGTTAGAATCACGGCTATTAAT
>JALXCD010000113.1:0-14747 GCA_026991135.1 Deltaproteobacteria bacterium
AACAAAAGCAGACCAGAAACCCTGGGGAAAACACCTCTAAAAGACGCATTTTGTCGCTTTTTTTGACAAAAATAAGACAAAAAAAGAAGGCCTTCTTTTAGGAGGTATCAGAAGGCCTTCGGGGAGAGGAGGGTTGGGAGGGATAGGGAGTTTTTGCTGTGTTCGTTTTTAATTAAGCAATACCTGTGCCAACTTTAACAATTCGACTCTTTGATTGCTTTTATCTTAAAAAAGCATATTCCATGCCAACCACAACATATTCTAACGAACTCCATACTTTTTTAACTTATATTGTAGTGTTCTTAGAGAAATGCCCAGGATATCGGCTGCCTTTTTCCTGTGGCCCTTTGTCTCCACAAGGGCCTGCTCTATGGCCTCTTTTTCAAGTTCTTCAAGTCTTTTTACCCTAGTTGCAGTAAAGCCTTGTTCCCCTTTTCCATTCGATCTATCTCTGACAAACTCCAAAAAACCTAAATCATCCTTTTTTAGTTTGCTAGAATTTTCATCTGCCAAAATTATTGCCCTTTCAAGGGCATTATAAAGCTCTCGTATATTCCCAGGCCAAGAATAGTTCTTAATTAGCTCTATTGCTTCATCTTCTATCCCTTCTATATGTTTTCCCACCTTTGGAGAAATAGTAGTGACAAGATATTTGGATATTACTTCTACTGCTCCCTTTCTTTCTCTTAGAGAAGGGAGCGTAATAGGAAATACACTTAGGCGGTAATAAAGATCTTCTCTAAAGGCCTTTTCATCAATCCTCCTTCTGAGGTCCTGGTTTGTAGCGGCAATAATTCTTGCATTTGTAGTCAAAGTAACCGTGCCACCTACTCGTTCAAAGGCCTTCTCCTGTAAAATACGCAGAAGTTTTGCCTGGGCAGATAAAGGCATTTCTCCAATTTCATCAAGAAAAATTGTACCATCCCTTGCAAGCTCGAATTTTCCCTGTTTGGTTTTAACTGCCCCAGTAAATGCGCCCTTTTCGTGTCCAAAAAGCTCACTTTCAATAAGGGTTTCAGGTATAGCTGCACAATTTAACTCTACAAAGGCACCCTTTTTACCACTTAACTTATGAATCACCTTTGCAATAAGACTTTTGCCTGTGCCGCTTTCACCCTGAAGAAGAATGGTGGCCTCAGTAGTTGAAACCCTTTGAATCTCATGCCATACCTTTTCCATACCAGCAAAAATGACATCTGTAGGGGGCAGACCGTGGGCCAGTTGCTCTCCCCAAAGCTTATTTGCTGCAAGCATCCTTTGCCTTTCTAGAACCTTTGAAACAGCAAGACGCAATTCATCAGGGCTCTTTAGTGGCTTAATAAGATAGTCTAGTGCCCCACATTTCATGGCCTCAACTGCGTTTTCCACCGTTCCATAGGCAGTGAGTATAATAAAATCTATCTCTGGGGCCTTTTTCTTTACCTCTTTTAAAAGGTCGAGGCCTGACATGCCTGGCATTTTGAGATCGCTTATTATTAAGTTTGGAGCAAAAGTCTTCAGAATCACAAGGGCTTCTTCCGCATCATATGCGCCTTTTACCTCATAGCCCTCTTTTTTAAGTATCCTTGATACAAATAGCACCAAGGATCTTTCATCATCCACTACAAGTATTTTGAAGTCGCCTTTCTCCATATTCATAATTTAACTTTATTTAATGGCCAAAAAATTCAAATAGAGTATTTATAAATTAGTTACCTTATCTTATGCTAGCAAGTTAATGGATTGTGTCTTTTTTATAAACCCAAAATCTGGTGCAGGCCATGGCTATGAACTGGCAAAGGAACTCGATGATTTTTTCTTTCCTTCTCCCATATTCAAACAGGTAGTTTTTACCGATATTAACAGGCTTTCATCACAGGTCTTTTCCCTATGTAATGACAAAGACCTTGTAGTCGTTTGCGGAGGAGATGGAACCGTAAATGCCGTTGTATCAGAATTGGTCCATATGGATAAAGTTCCTCCATTGGCCATCATTCCCTTGGGCACGGGTAACGACATAGCCAGGGGCACAGGCTGGCTAAAGAGTTGGGAAGACTTTGGGCTTTTAGGGATATCTCATGCACTTCGACAAAAAAGAGTTGAAGACCTTGACATTTGGACAGTTACTATTGCAGAACAAAAAAATGTAAATTCCTATGCCTTTTTGGCCTATGCAGGTTTTGGGTATGATGGCCTTGTATGTCAGGCCTTCTCTAGGCTAAACAGTAAACTTTCAAGATGGAAAATACCTCTTTTCTTAAAACAGTCCCTTTACATTCCTGCAGGGCTTTTAATCTTTTATAAATCCCTGGCCCTTTCTGAAAAACCAAAATGTAGCCTGAATGAATGTCTTATCCAGTTTGGTCAGCTACTTTTTCTAAATTTTGGATTTTATGCAGGCGGAAGTCGCCTAGTAAAAGATTCATCATATAAAGACGGAATCATTGAATGCCTTTCCTTTGACAACTATCTTTCCTATCTAAATGCAATCTTTCAGGGGAAAATAGGGCGCAAGCCCAAAATAAACTTTAAGAAGGGAGGACACTTTTCAATACACATGGTCTCTTCCTGCCATTTCCAAATAGATGGAGAACCTTCTGGCATCCTTGAAAAAGGTACCTTATTAAGAATAGAGCCTTTAAGAGTCATCCCACTTTTACGTCCTATTCTGGATCCCATTGCCAAAGAATATGAAAAAGAAATACAAAAACAGAATGCCCTTGAACCTTCGGCAGCATCTCCTGCAATAACGTCTTGAGCCCTTTTTGACGATTAGAATATTATCAAAAGAAAGGCGTAAGCCAAAAAAGGAGCATTATAAACATGGAAAGAAGAAAAGCGCCCCGATATCCCATTAGGCTTAGGGCATATTTTCCTGAACATGATCTTTGGGGAGTTACAAAGAATATTTCACTTGATGGCTGTTTTGTAGAAATTGAACGATTTATTTCTGAAGGCTTTCTGGCAGATCTCCAACTTGAACTTCCTGTAATTGGAATAGTTTTTTTAAAGGGCTATGTTCACCACACTGGACAAGGAGATGGAGTTGGCATGCAATTTGTCCAAGTCCGATTTTCCGAAGAACAGTCTGATTATTATCCTCTTTATGTAAAATTTATAAAGTTGTTGCCAAATCTTGAAAAAATAAGGGCTGAATACCTTGAAATGGTCCAGCAAGGGAAATTGAAGCTTCAAACATTTCCAAGCAATTCATAAATTGATAACTGTGAACTAGTTTATGACATTCCCTCATTTTTTTATTGAAGCGATAACTTTTATTTTTGGGCTTTGCATAGGAAGTTTTTTAAATGTATGTATTTATAGACTGCCAAAAGGTAAGTCTGTAGTTTCACCTCCATCATCTTGTCCAAACTGCGGCCACAAGCTGGCCTTCTGGGAAAATATCCCGCTTTTAAGTTATCTCTTATTAAGGGGCAGATGTTTGAAATGCCACCAAAGGATATCTCTCAAATATCCTTTAGTAGAATTTCTTACAGGCATTCTTTTTCTATTATGTTATGAAAATTTCGGGATATCAATTCCATTTTTTTCAGCTATCACTCTATCAAGTGCTTTAGTAGCGATTACCTTTATTGATCTTGAACATAAAATAATACCAGACACTATTTCATTAACTGGCATATTGATAGGTTTTGTATTTTCGTTTTTTATGCCCAATATAGACTGGGTTGATTCTCTTTTGGGCATTATTCTTGGAGGCGGGATTCTCTATCTTGTGATCTGGGCCTATTATCTAGCAACTAAAAAAATTGGCATGGGTGGTGGAGATATTAAGCTTCTTGCCATGATAGGTGCCTTTTTAGGATGGAAGGCCATTCCCTTTATAATTTTCATTAGCGCCCTTACTGGGTCCACAGTTGGAATTGTATTTTTGACTGTGACTCGGAAAGGAAGAGACTATGAAATACCTTTTGGCCCCTTTTTAGCATTTGCAGCAGAGTTGCAACTTTTTTACGGAGAGAAAATCTATTCTCTATATCTCAATTTTTTTTCCTAATTTCGAGAAAGACCGATAAGAAGAAAAGAAGAAATTCAATCCTAAACATAGAGGTAAAATGCCCCCAAAACGCATTTTGATCATAGATGATGAATACGAGGTAAGGTCTCTTCTTTCAAAGTACATTGAAAGAATGAATGGCTATGAACCTAGCCTAGCCAAAAATCTTAAAGAAGGCCTTGCCCTCGCCAAAAACAATAGCTTTTCACACATCCTTTGTGATTATTATCTCGCTCCTGATAGGAACACTAAAGATGTTCCACAAGAAACAGCCGTAGAATTTATTAAAGAGGCAAAAGCAGCAGGGATTTCAGCCAACATAATTGTTATGTCTGGAAAGGCTGAGGTTGATAGGGCCATAGAGGTCACTGAACTTGGGGCAGTGGACTATCTTGCAAAGCCCATAACCTTTGCTCAATTGGAGTTTGCCTTAAGAAGGGCTGAAGAAAGGGAAAGGCTCTTTAAAGAAAACATCAAGCTAAAAAAACAGGTCCAAGAGAAATATTCCTTTTCAAATATAGTGGCAAGAAGTCCTGAAATGGAGCGAATATTTGAGGTAATAGAAAAGGTAAAAGATTATAAAACCACAGTGCTTATTACTGGAGAAAGTGGAACAGGAAAGGAACTCGTAGCACGAGCGCTTCATTTTAACAGTATTAGAAAAAACGGACCATTTGTTGCTGTTAACTGTGGAGGAATCCCCGAAAATCTACTTGAAAGCGAATTTTTCGGTCATGTAAAAGGGGCATTCACAGATGCTGTACGCTCTAAAAAGGGGCTATTTGAAGAGGCCGATGGTGGCACTATTTTTCTAGATGAAATTGGAGACCTCCCACTCACTCTTCAAGTAAAACTTTTAAGGGTGCTTCAAGAACATGAAATTAGACCAGTAGGAGATACCAGAACAATAAAGGTGGATGTTCGAGTTGTCGCTGCCACAGCGAAGGACCTTGGTGAACTTGTTAGAAAAGGAAAATTTAGAGAAGATCTCTTTTACAGAATAAATGTGCTTACGATTGTTATCCCACCACTCAGGGAGAGAAAAGAAGACATAAGGCTCTTAATTGAACATTTCATTAAAAAATATAATAAAATAATTAACCCCAAAAAGGTCAAAGGCATCAGTCCAGAGGCCATGCAAATCCTTTTAAATTACAAATGGCCAGGAAATGTGAGAGAGCTTGAAAATATCATAGAAAGGGCCCTTGTACTTACAGAACATGAAATAATCCAGGTAGAGGACCTTCCTGTTGGCCTTCATAGCATTGATTTTGCAGATGCCAAATCGAGTGAAGAGTCTTTTTTTTCTCCCGATTCTCTTTCTATAAAGAAAAACACAAAGAAAATAGAAGAAAAACTCATAAACTTGGCACTTTCAAAGACCAAGGGAAACAAGACCCAGGCAGCTCAGCTTTTAGAAATCAGCCTTCCAGCCCTTTTATATAAGATGAAAGAATATGGGATAAGCGTTTAATTTTTTATTCATCATCCCTAAGATAGCCTGATAAAATTGATTTATAATTTAGCTTCCTTATATTGATGGGCTATACAGGAATCTTACAATATGTGGTATCTCGAATAACTTTAAAACTAATTCAGACCAATAAAGTACTTGGTTCATGGAACAAAATACCAACTTAATACGGCTACAAAAATTTCTGGCCCATGCTGGAGTATGCTCAAGGAGAAAGGCAGAAAAATTTATACAGGAAGGGCGAGTACAGATTGATGGAAAAATTATAAAAGAGCTGGGGACAAAGATCGATCCTCAAAAGCACAAGATAACAATTGATGGGAAACCTGTAAGGCTAGAGAAACAATATTATTATTTTTTATTAAATAAGCCTGCAGGTTTTTTGACCACTCTTAAGGACCCATTTGGACGCCGCACCATAAAAACCTTTTTAAAAAATATAACGCAACGTGTTTATCCTGTGGGACGATTGGATAAAGATAGCGAAGGACTCCTGCTTTTGACAAATCATGGTGAACTGGCATATAGACTCCTTCATCCGCGATATAAAGTAAAAAAGGTTTATATCGTTACGGTGTCAGGCTCTCCCTCAAATGAACAAATAGAAAAGATTTCAAGTGGCATAAAAATAATAGGAGGAGTTACAACCAACCCCTGTACCATTAAACTTTTAAAAAGAGAGAAAAAAACCTCAGTATTTGAAATAGTCTTAAGAGAAGGGAGAAAAAGGCAGATAAGGTACATGTTTAGAGCCATTGGTTATAGGGTTGTAAGGCTTATCCGCATAAGAATTGGCCCCCTTGAAATAGGTAATTTAAAACCAGGACATTTGAGAAGTCTCACCAAAAGGGAATTAAGAGCACTCTTTAAAGAGGTGTCCATTCCTCCTTGAAACTTTGGAGTGAAACCAATGGCTCATTTGACAAAAAAGCCTTTAACACCTAGAATTTTTTTAAGCATTAGTACTAAAATTCAAAAAGGATATACGTTATGAATATTTGCAAAGAAAATAAACACCCGATTTTGGGGATATTTCTATTATTTTCAATCATAGCCAGCCTTCTTTTAACAAAGCCTTTATTAGCAGCGGATGAACAAAAAGGGCCTATTCCATTGCCTTCTGTTCTTTCAAAAGATACCCAATTTGTAATTTACTATGTTGATAAAAGATTTTCTGAATTGCAGAGAGAAATGGACAAAAGGTTTTTAGAAATTCGAAAAGAAATGGATCAAAGATTTTTAGAAATACGAAGAGAAATGAATCAAAGATTCTCTGAACTGCAACGGGAAATGGATAAAAGATTCGAGCAGATAGATAAAAGATTTGAGCAAGTTGATAAAAGATTTGAACAGGTGGATAAACGATTTGAACAAATGATGAATTTTTTGTGGATTCTTGCAGCAATTTTCACCACTTTGACTGGAATAGTCATTGGTTTTGCCTATTGGGATAGAAGAACCATAATCAGACAGGCCAGGGAAGAGGCCATTGAAAAGATTGAAAAAGAGGGAAGGCTTCAAGATTTTATTAGGGCCCTTCGAGCATTTGCCAGGAAGAATCAGGAGTTTGCAGAAATACTTAAGTCATTCAATTTACTGTAAATTTACACTTCTTAAGCATTTCCACATAAGGTGGTGACCAGTTTGTCACCACCTGTAAATCTTATTCTAGCAAATCTTTGAAACAATCTCCTTTAAGGACTGTTTAACTGGATGGTCATCAGGAAGCTCTGTAAGGGCTTTACCCATGTCCCCTGCCTGGGCAATATCCTTACTTAAAGGTATGGAGCCAAGATAAAGGACCCCGGTCTCTTTAGCCAGCCTTTCTCCAGTACCACTTCCAAAAATGTCAACAGTATCTCCACATTTTGGGCAGACAAATCCACTCATATTCTCCACTATGCCTACAACCTTGTTTCCAACCTTATTGCAAAAGGTTATTGAGCGGCGGACATCATCGATGGAAACTGCCTGTGGGGTTGTAACAATCACAGCCTTCGCGTCTTCTCCAAGAATTTGAAGGACACTAAGGGGCTCATCTCCAGTTCCTGGAGGACAGTCCACTACAAGATAATCCAAATTTCCCCACGCCACTTCCTCAATAAACTGTTTGATAAGCCCTCCTTTTACCGGGCCCCTCCAAATAACGGCCTCGTCATCATCAGGAAGCAAAAAACCAAGGGATATGACCTTTAGGTTTTCACTCCATTTGACAGGAATAAGCCACGGTGACTTGATCTTTGCCTTTTGGCCTTTAAGCCCCATTATTCTGGGGATACTGGGACCGTGAACATCAACGTCCAAAAGACCAACCTTTTTACCAGCCTCAGCCAGGGCTATGGCAATATTTGCCGAAACAGTGCTCTTTCCTACGCCACCTTTTCCCGAAAGGATTACAAGCTTATTTTTTATGTGATCAAGACATACTTGATCTGCTCCTGGCTTTCCCCGTGACTTACATCCTTCCACATTACAAGTGCTACATTTATTTTCAGCCATGAAGATTCTCCTTTTTTATTAAATTGCCCATAATAGTGGGACTAATTGAGAAAAAGTCAAGAAAGAATCCTTGAAAAATTGACGTAAAATGAGCTTTACTTTTTATTTCAAGATAATAAACTTTCAATAATTTCATTCGCCAAAAAACAGGTTTAAAGGAGGCAAAAGTGGACACCCAATACGATTCCCAGATACAGGCCCTTACTAAGATAGAAAAAAAATTCAATCCTCCCCAGAGGGTTAAGGATGAAGCCTTTATTAAGGATTACGATTCTGTATATGCCTATTCAATTAGAGATCCGGAAGGCTTTTGGGGACAAATTGCCTCAGAGCTTATGTGGTTTGAACCATGGACCAAGGTAAGAGAGGTCAATATTCCAAATCATAAGTGGTTTTTGGGTGCCAAAACAAATATCACCTTGAACGCCCTTGACCGCCATGCTGACTCCTGGAGACGCAACAAGGTGGCCTTTATTTGGCTATCTGAAGATGGCCAGGAGCTTACTGCCACCTATGGCCAGTTGAGAGATAGGGTAAACCAATTTGCAAATGCGCTAAAATCAAAGGGCATTAAAAAAGGCGATAGAGTTGTTATATATATGCCTCTTACCATTGAGGGCGCAATCGCCATGCTTGCATGTGCCAGAATCGGGGCAATCCATTCGGTAGTTTATGCAGGAATGGGGGCAGGGGCCCTTCGTTCGCGGATAGAGGATTGCAAGGCAAAGGCGGTGATCTGTGCCGATATCGGATATAGACGAGGCAAGGTGGTAAGGCTCAAGGCAACTGTGGATGATGCCCTTCAAGGACTTGAATATGTTGAAAGTGTAATTGTCCTTAGAAGACAGGAGCCAAAGATCGAGTTGAGCGAATGGGAGGATGATTTTTGGGAGATTTTAAAGGCCCAGAGTCACCATTGCGCTCCAGAGATAATGGATTCAGAAGACCCGCTCTTTATTCTTTATACATCAGGCACCACTGGAAAACCAAAGGGGGTTGTTCATGTACATGGTGGCTTTATGGTTGGGACCTATTACCTTACCAAGGCCTTTTTTGACATAAAAGATAAGGACGTATATTGGTCCACCTCTGACATTGGCTGGATAGTGGGGCATTCCTATATTGTCTATGGTCCCTTGGTGGCAGGGGCTACAGTTCTTATCAGGGAAGGTGCACCTGACTATCCGCATCCTGGTATTGTATGGGAGATGGTGCAAAAATACGGGGTCTCGGTAATGTTTACAGCGCCCACGGCCCTTAGAATGTTCATGAGGTTTGGCGAGGAACACATCAAAAAATTTGACCGTTCAACCCTTAGGATCATTGCTTGTGCAGGAGAGCCCTTAAACCCTGAGGCCTGGAGTTTTGCCCAAGAGGTCATCCTTGAAAACAACGGCCATTGTATCGACAATTTCTGGCAAACAGAAGTGGCGTCTCCCATTCTTGGCACAATGCCTGCCATGCCCAACAAACCTGGCAGATGTGGAAAACCCATGCCTGGAGTGGTTGCCGATGTAGTGGATGAAAAGGGAAACCCCGTTCCTGCCGGAAAGGGAGGAAATCTGGTTCTAAGGCAGCCCCTTCCATATATGATGCGTACCATCTATGGCGACCCCAAAAGATACGAAGAAATATGGAATGTGATACCTGGTTGTTACTTCACTGGAGATGTTGCTGTTTGTGACGAAGAGGGCTACTTTTCCGTCCTTGGACGCTCAGACGACGTTTTAAATGTTGCAGGCCATAGAATAGGAACGGCGGATGTGGAAAATGCCCTTGTAAGTCATCCGGCTGTTGCAGAGGCAGCGGCAATCGGCCTTCCTGACCCAATAAAGGGCGAAAATATAAAGGTCTTTGTGGTGCTCAGATCTGGGAAAGAACCTTCAGAAGGCCTTAAAAAGACCATTATTCAACATGTTCGTCATGAACTGGGCCCAATTGCCACACCCAGTCAAGTGGAATTTACAGAAAAACTGCCAAAGACCCGATCAGGTAAAATAATGAGGAGACTTCTAAAGGCAAAGGAATTGGGGCTTGATTTAGGGGATACATCAACCCTTGAAGATTAATTATTATAGCCCATGATTCTTAAGGAGGTGTTATGCTACCTAAAAAGGCCGTAATACCTGTGGCAGGTCTTGGGACGAGATTTCTTCCTGCAACCAAGGTGATTCCTAAAGAAATGCTTACGGTGGTTGATAGACCTACTATCCAGTACATCGTGGAAGAGGTGGTGGCATCTGGAATCAAGGAGGTTGTGCTGGTAACAGCATCTGGAAAATCAGCAATTGAAGATCACTTTGACTACTCCTTTGAGCTTGAAACCTTTCTTGCTCAAAAGGGAAAACTTGACCTTTTAAATGAGGTAAGACAAATATCAAGACTTATCGAGGTAGTATCTGTCCGGCAAAAAAGGCCCCTTGGCCTTGGCCATGCGGTTCAAGTCACAAAACAGGTGGTTGGAGATGAACCCTTTGTGGTCTGTCTTGGTGATGACCTTGTTAAGGCTGATATCCCCTGTGTCAAGCAGATGTTAAATGTCTATGAAAAATATCAAGAAACAGTAATTGCAGTTCAAGAGGTGCCAGAAGAGGAAATATCAAGATATGGCATAATTGAAGGAGAAAAACTTGAAGATGGCATCTTTAAGGTTTCAAGGATTATTGAAAAGCCTGCTCCTGGCACAACAAAATCGCGACTTGCTGTTATTGGACGCTATATCCTTAGGCCAGAGATCTATGATTGTCTTGAAAGGACCCTTCCTGGAGTAGGAGGTGAGATTCAGCTTACAGATGCCCTTGATACCATAAGAAAGGAAAGGGCCCTTTATGCTTACAGATTTCAAGGGAAGCGATTCGATGCAGGAGATAAGTTTGGATTTTTACAGGCCATCATTCACTATGGACTTAGACACCCCCAGTTAGGAGGCTCATTTAAGGATTACCTTAAAGATATTGTCAAAGGGCTTGAATAAAGCAGTTGAAAAAAAAATCAAAAAGGGCGAAAGGCTTGTAAACTGCCTTTTGCCCCTTCATTTCAAGGAACCACTTACATATATTTGGCCTTTTGAAGATAAAAAGCCCATAAAAGGTGCGAGGGTTCTTTTACCATTAAAAAACCGAAAAATTATTGGGATTTGCTGGGAAGAGACAAAAGAGATCCCTTTAGGAATAGAACTGAAAGAGGTTATCGAACAGCTTGATGACATACCTCTTTTTCCTGAAAAACTTCTTGATTTTTTAATCTGGGCTTCAAACTATTATTTTTATCCCATTGGTAAGGCTGTGGCAGAGGCCCTTCCTCCAGAATTCATATCTGCACGAAAAAAGGCCGCCCAGAGGATAGCAGAAGGCTCTATATTGCCAGGAAAATCTAAACTTAGACTTAAAAAGTGGAAGGATAAGGACTTTGATTCCTTTTCTAGAGAACAGGAAGAGGCCATAAAAGAGATTGCACTTTCTCTTAAAGAGAAAAAATTCGACCCCATACTTCTTTTTGGAGTAACAGGAAGTGGGAAAACAGCTGTTTACATTGAGGCAGCCAAAAGATGCCTTGAGCTTGGAAGAAACTGCCTTGTCATGGTCCCTGAAATATCAATGACAGGCCAGCTTGCAGGGCGATTTAAGAGACACTTTGGAAGCCATATAGCAATACTTCATAGTGGACTTACACCAGCACAAAGAAGGGACGAGTGGTGGAGGCTTAGAACTGGAGAAGCCAAAATTGCCCTAGGAACACGTTCTTCCATATTTTCTCCTGTCTCGAACCTTGGCCTTATTGTTGTTGATGAAGAACATGACCCCTCTTACAAGCAGGATGAGCGCTTTAGATATAACGCCAGAGACCTTGCCCTTATCCGAGGAAAAATGGAAGGGGCAACAGTCGTGCTAGGAAGTGGAACTCCTTCTATCCAGAGCTTTTTTCATGCAAAAAAAGGAAAATATAAGCTTATTTTTATGAAAAAGAGGGTGCCTGGGGCGACCCTTCCCACTGTTGAAATAGTTGACCGAAGGAAAGAGCAAAGAGGAAAAAAAGAAAGAAAAAAGAAGTTTGAAATAACATGGTTAAGCCCTGAACTTAAATCAGCCATTGAAAAAACCCTTTCTCAAAAGGAGCAGGTACTTCTCTTTTTAAATAGGCGCGGATTTGCAACCTTTGTATTTTGTCCATCTTGTGGTCATGTCTTTAAATGTAAATCCTGCGATGTCACCCTTTCCTGGCATAGGCGCAATAAAGCCCTTATCAAAAAAGAAGAGCTTAATTGTACGGGAAGCTCTTCAGGTATTCTCTCATGCCACTATTGCGGTGAAACATTTCCTGCACTTCCAACCTGTCCTTCATGTAAAGGCCAAGCAATAAGGACTGAAGGGTTTGGGACAGAAAAGATAGCAGAGGAGTTTCTGAAATTTTTCCCTGATGCATCAGTAGCCCGGATTGACAGGGATACACTTGGCAGAAAAAAGGAATTCGAAAATATACTTTCAGCCTTTAGAAAAGGCGAAATAGACTGCCTTGTAGGAACCCAGATGATAACCAAAGGGCATGATTTTCCAAACCTTACCCTCGTTGGAATAATCTGGGCAGATATGTCCCTGAATTTACCGGAATTTAATGCCTCGGAAAGGACCTTTCAGCTTTTGAGCCAGGTGGCAGGAAGGGCAGGCAGACAAGAAAAAAAGGGGCGGGTAATTCTTCAAACCTTCATGCCAGAAAGTTACACTATCCAATTTTCTATGCTCCATGACTTTTTGGGATTTTTCAAAAAAGAGCTTGAACTCAGGGAAAAACTCAAATATCCTCCATTTTCAAGATTTGTTAACGTAAGGCTATCAGGCCCCAAAAAATCAAATGTTGAAAGATATTCGGGCCTTATTGCCTCAAGGGTCAGAGAGTTTTTTTTAAAAAAGGGGATAAAAGAGACAAAAATTCTTGGGCCTGTTATTTGCCCAAGAACAAAAATCAAGTCAAGATTCAGATTTCAAATTCTATTAAAAGGAGAGCTCAAGGAGCTAAGACTTGCATGTGGAATTATTAATGAGCTAAAAGAAGGGATTTTGCCTTCAACTATCCATCTTGAAATTGATGTTGATCCGTTAAACTTTATCTAAACATCCTTGACATGGAAGAACATACACAAAACACCACAAAAAACAATGGAAGCAAAACAGAGTTTACCTGGGAAGACATCAAGTTCATCCTTGCCATGAGTGTTGTCACCATTGGATTTAGCCTTCGCGGGGGAGAAATGCCGGGTGCCATTTGGGCAACCCTTAGACAGATATTTGTGAGTGTTTTTTATGGCTTTGGGATAGTCTTTTTCTTTATTGGCCTAACAAAAAAGATGTTTAAATACAAAACCACAAAGGTAAACATTGTCCGCTGGGCCTTTGCCCTTGCAGCCCTTTTTGCAGTAAGCCAATTTTTCCATGAGGGCTATTTGATTTTGACTGGACAGATGCCTAAACCTATTCCATAAATTTTCCTTTATTTAAGGTAAATTTTCTGTAATATTTTCCCAGCATGAAGGAAATCATCAAAGAATTTGAACCACGTCACCTAAAAGTTCCTTTAAATATAAAAAAGAAATGAAAATAGAAACAGACCTCATACCCTATTCGCCATCCCCAATACCAGAAGGGCCTTATCTTATTTTTGCTCCTCACCCAGATGATGAAGTGATAGGAATGGGGGGTACAATTGCCCTTGCCCAAAAAAAAAATATAGATGTGCATGTTGTCTATGTTACAAATGGTGAAGCCGATGGAGCCCCTGAAATTAGACATATCGAAGCATCAAAGGCAAACAAACTATTAGATATTTCTAGCACTGAATATTTAAATTTGCCAGATAGAGGTCTTTACTTAACACCATTTCCAGATGAAAAAATAGTTGATCTTCTTGATAGGATCAAACCTACAACAATTTTCATTCCATCATTTATAGATATTCATCCTGATCATCGCTATTTTTCAGTAAGCATCATAAATTTTCTAAAAAAATCGGAAATTAATTTTCCCCTCTGGATATATGAAACCATTAAACCCCTTGAAATTAATACCTTAATTGACATCGATGATGTAATAGAGGAGAAAATATTAGCAATTAAGTGCTTTAAAAGCCAAATAGAAAAATTACCCTATCACGATTTAGCCCAAAATTTAAATAAAATCAGGGCATTTACATTACAAAAAGATATTAACTATGCAGAGGGTTTCTTTTCTGGAACTACCTTTAACATTCTGCAACTATTTAAAGAAAGATTTAATGATGAGATAAAATTATTATCTTCACCAGCGGTACCAAAGAATGATAATAGTATAGTCACACGTAATCCGAACAAAAGAACTTATAATGGAAAAGAAAGTGTTTCATTAACAGACACAAATTTAATTTCCATTATTGTTAGAACGAGAAACCGTCCTGAAAGGCTGAAGAGGGCCTTAAGGAGTCTGGCTCTTCAACAATATTCACCTGTCGAAGTTTTAGTTGTAAATGATGGAGGTGTTGATGTTTCTGAAATAGTCTCAAAGGCTTTTTGTAAATCTCCTGTTAAATTCAAGTACATCTATAGCAAAAAACATATTGGCCGCTCAAAAGCTGCAAACCTTGGAATTTTACATGCTAAAGGTTCTTGGGTCGGTTTTTTGGATGATGATGACATTTATTTGCCCTCTGCTTTACTTAAAATGAGTAAATTTTTCCAGTACAAGAAACCGATATATGGTGCGACAATTGTCTATGATCCAAAAAAGAAAAAAAGACTTAAAAGGCTTTTTA
>JALXCD010000113.1:14757-15204 GCA_026991135.1 Deltaproteobacteria bacterium
CCCTTTATTTCAATACTCGTTCCAAGTAAAATAGCAAAGGAAACACCTATTGATAATAGCTTTGAAGTATTTGAGGACTGGGATTGGATATTTAGAATTGCATTAAAAAAAGAATTCTTGGGAATAGATGATGCTGTTGCTATTTATATGGCTGGTCCCCATTCAACCTTTAGACATGAAACTGAAGTTCATAAATTAAGCAGGAAAAAATTTTATAAAAAACATATTAAAATATTAACGGAAGAGTATCTAATCTTTTTTGAAGGTCTAAGACTGGCCTTGGAACAGGAAGTTAATGACCTTAAAAATGTACTCATTGAAAAAAACAAAAAAATTGGAGAATTGCAGTGGGAAGTTAATGACCTTAAAAAGGCGCTTAATGAAAGAAATGAAAAAATTGGGGCATTGCAGTGGGAAGTTAATGATCTTAAAAATGTACTTATTGAA
>JALXCD010000114.1 GCA_026991135.1 Deltaproteobacteria bacterium
GATAAGAATAATGTTAAAGGCCTTGGTAGAAAAAGAAAAACTTTTGTTTGCCCTTTCAAAGGCTCAACCCATTGTGGATAAAAAGACCATAATGCAAATAATAAATAATATTTATTTATATACAAAAGATCAGAGACTTTTTATAGAAGCTACTGATCTGGAAATTTTTTTTAGAACTAGTATTCCTGCCCAAATTACTGAGGATGGGGAACTTACCATAAGCGGTAGAAAATTATATGAGATCATCAAAGAAATTCCTCAAGAAAATATAAATTTGGAAGAATTAGAAAATCACTGGATTAAAATTCATGTCAGTGAAAAGGCAGAATATACTATAGCAGGAACTTCTGCAGATGAATTTCCAAAATTCGCCAATTTTCCTGATGATAGTGAATTCTTAACAGTACCTTCCATAATATTCAAAGACCTCATTGATAAGACAATCTTTTCTGTATCCTTTGATGAACGAAAATATGCGCTTTCTGGAATACTATTAGAGACCTTTAAAGACGAGGACACTGATAAACTTATAATAAGAATGGTCAGCTCTGATGGACATAGACTCAACCTAGCCCAAAAAGAGTTAGATATAGAATATCCCTTATCTGAAAAAAAGTCAGTGATAATCTTAAGAAAAGGCGCAAATGAAATAAGAAAAGTTTCGGATTATTCAGAAGAAATAAGTTTTGCTTCAGATAAAAAATTTTTTTACGTAAAAGCCCAAGAAAATCAGTTTATTATTAGATTAATAGATGGAAGTTTTCCAAACTACGAAGCAATAATCCCCAAGGCAAAAATTCGTTCATTTACCTTTGACAGAAAGACATTGATATCTGCTCTAAAAAGGATTTCTATTTTAATACCCGATCCTTCTTACAAGGGGATTAAAATAAGTATAGGTCCAAACAGAATGCATATTGAATCCATGGAAAAAAAGATAGGAGAAGCCCAGGAAACAATTGATATTTCATATTCTGGAGAACCCTTTGAACTTGCCCTTAACGCCCGTTATCTAATTGAAGCCCTTCAGGTCATGAAATCAGAAGAGGTCGAATTTACCTTTAATGATGAAGATTCTCCGTGCACAGTAATTGGTGATGAATATCCGGGGTTTATTGGCCTAATAATGCCAATGAGTCTCGAGGATGAATAGCATTTTTTTTAAAGGATAACTCAGGAGCTAATTTTGAACATGAGTAATCAAAAATATAGAGCTGAACAAATAAAAGTCCTTTCAGGGCTTACGGCAGTCAGAAAAAGGCCTGCTATGTATATTGGAAATACAAGTATTGAAGGACTTCATCATCTTGTCTATGAAGTTGTGGATAATAGTATTGACGAAGCCCTGGCAGGCTTTTGTACAAAGATAGATGTTACTATTCATGAAGATGGAAGTATAACAGTTCTTGATAATGGCCGTGGAATCCCAGTTGATATCCATCCAACTGAAAAGATTTCAGCCCTTGAACTTGTTATGACAAAGCTTCATGCTGGTGGAAAATTCGACCACCAAACCTATAAAGTCTCTGGTGGTCTTCACGGAGTTGGAATCTCAGTTGTAAATGCACTTTCAGAATTTCTGGATGTTGAAGTCTATAGGGATGGAAAAATCTATCATCAAAGATATGAAAGAGGAAATCCTGTTACAAGGCTTGAAATAAAAGGAACTACCAAAAAAACAGGGACAAAAGTTACTTTCAAGCCTGATCCAGAAATATTCAAAGAAACATGCACCTTTGATTATGAAATACTCCTTTCAAGAATGAGAGAACTTGCCTTTTTAAACCCGAATATAACCATAAGGATTTCGGATGAAAATTCAGGAAGGGAAGATGTATTTCATTTTAGAGGTGGGATTAAAGAATTTGTTGAATATCTGAATAAGAATAAGGATGTAATCCACAAAAATCCAATTTACATATCTGGTGAAAAGAATGATGTTCAGGTAGAAGTAGCCTTTCAATACAACACTGGCTATTCAGAACGGATATTAAGTTATGTAAATAACATAAGGACAAAGGAAGGGGGAAGCCACGTATCCGGTTTTAGACAGGCCCTTACAAAATGCATAAACAGATATGCAAGTGAAGACATCATTCCAAAAAAGCTAAAAGAAAAACTAAGTGGTGATGATGTAAGAGAAGGGCTTACCTGTGTCATATCCACAAGGGTTCCAAATCCACAATTTGAAGGTCAAACAAAGACCAAGCTAGGAAACAGTGAAGTCAAATTCATTGTAGCTTCCATTGTTACAGATCAGCTTTCTACATATCTTGAGGAAAATCCGACAGTAGCTAAAAAAATACTGCAAAAGGCAGTGGATGCCGCAAGGGCAAGGGAGGCAGCAAAAAGGGCAAAGGAGCTTACACGTAAAAAAGGCCAGAGCCATGACATAATGATGGCAGGAAAGCTTGCAGAATGTCAGGAAAAGGATCCTTCAAGAAGAGAGATATTCATAGTTGAGGGTGATTCTGCAGGAGGAAGTGCAAAACAGGGAAGAGACAGGGCCTTTCAGGCAATTCTACCCTTAAGAGGTAAAATAATGAATGTTGAAAAGGCCCGATATGATAAGATGCTTGCCAGTGAAGAGATTAAAAACCTTATAGCAGCCCTTGGTACTGGGATAGGTCCTGAAGAATTTGACCCTTCCAAATTGAGATATCATAAAATCATAATAATGACAGATGCCGATGTTGACGGTGCCCATATTCGAACCCTTCTTTTGACCTTTTTCTACCGACAGATGTTGCCTCTTATTGAAAATGGCCATCTTTTCATAGCTCAACCACCCCTTTTTAGAGTGGCCTTTGGAAAAAATAAAGAGTTATATTTAAAAGATGAAAAAGAAATGGATAGTTTTCTCTTTGAAAGGGTTACAAAATCCATAAAGATAAGAATAGAGGGTTGGGATCAGGCATTTACCAGTGAAAAATTGAAGACATTTCTCTTTGATATTTCAGAATTTAAAAAATCATTGGACGAGTTTGAAACCATCGGTTGCTGGAACGAACTAGCCATAGATCTTTTGATTTTCAATGAAATAGATAGATCAATTTTTCTGAATGAGGTTTCTGTTAAAGCCCTGGCAGGTTATCTAAAAGAAAAGGATTATGTAATAGGGCCAATTAGGTCTTCTGATTCAGAAACTCCAGGATACACCTTTAATTGCGCCAAAAAGGGCCTTGCCTATTTGAATGTGGAAATAGGTCCTGAGCTTTTTAAAAGTCCACAATTTAAAAGGACAAAAAAGGTTTTTGAAAAGATAAAGGATTTTTTTAATAAAGAGATAGAAATATACAGGGAAGATAACCTCGTAAAAAAATGCTCATCCTTTGAAGAAGTTCTTGAATTTTTCAGACAGGAAGGCCAAAAGGGTATAAATATTCAAAGGTATAAGGGACTTGGCGAGATGAACCCTGAACAACTTTGGGAGACAACCATGAATCCTGAAAAAAGAAACATGTTGAAGGTTTCCATAAAAGATGCAGATGAGGCAGAAAATCTGTTCACCACTCTTATGGGAGAAAAGATAGAACCAAGGAGGCAGTTCATTCAAACCCATGCACTAGAGGTTCAGGAACTGGATATTTAGCTTTTTTCTTGGAGGAAAACCATGAAATGCCAGAAGGATAACAACCTTAAGCGTTGCATTTGCACCTATGAGCCTTGTCCAAGAAAGGGCATTTGCTGTGAGTGCATTAGATATCATCTAAAGATGAGGCAACTTCCAGCCTGCTGTTTTCCAAAGGATGCAGAAAGGACCTATGATAGAAGTTTTGAGCATTTTGCAAGGCTTGTAAACGAAGGGGCTATTTAAAAATCAGTAACAAATAAGCCCGGCATAACCAACAACCCTTGAATAATCTCCGTTAATATCTCCCGAGTTTGCATATTTTACAAGTTCTGCCTCGGTTGCACCAAGTAATTTGCTGGCTTCAAGGGCTATGGTTGTAGGGATATAACCGCACATTGTGATACCATATTGCTTTACAGTTTCATAAAGTCCTTCTGGATCAAGGTCAAGAATTCTTGAAATAGCCAGATAATCCAGTTTTTTGGCTGCATCAGCCGAAATATAATGACTCATATCGGTGCTTGCCACAATGAGAACAGGTTCATTAATTTCCTTGATTGTCTGAAATATTGCCCTTCCTATTTCAAGGCAGGATGATATATCTATTGGTCCAAGGCAAATAGGGCTTATCTTTAGATTAGGCTGAAGATACTGAAGAAATGGAACTTGGACTTCCAGAGAATGTTCATAGATGTGTGCCTGATAACCCTCTTCTAGCACAGAAGAATTTGAAAGAAGGAGTTTTGAAAGGCCTTCATCAATGGGAACTTCGCCAAGGGGCATATCCCAGATGCCCTCTGTCATTATTTCCGCATAGGAACCATAACCAGTATGATTTGGCCCAAGGATAATTACCCTTTTAGGCACAATCACCCTGCTAAAAACCGCCCCTGCCACATGGCCTGAATAAATATATCCGGCATGGGGACTTATTGCACAAAGTACCTGTCTTTTGTGGGAGGTCTTGGGAATCAAAAGGGAAAGCTCTCTTCTAAGGGCAATGGGATCACCTGTATAAAACTGATTTGCAACAGCAGGTTTTCTAACAAGCATTTTTTGACCTCCCGTTTTTTTAATTTTACATTAATCACCTTTAATAACGTGTCCAGTAAGAGTTTGAAATGATTTTATGAATAAAAAAGATTTGCAAATAAGAGAAACCATAAATAACAAACTTAAAAGATTAATAAAAAATGAAAGCCCGGTTTGCCTTTCAAAGGATTTCTTATCCAGAAGATCTAAGGACTTCTATGAATATGTAGCGTTTTTTGATAAGGCAAAAAGTCTAATGTCCAAGGCTGAAAGTAAGATTTTAGAATATTCTTTAAAAGGAAGGAGTTTCTATCGTTCCAGCCTATTTGCGGCAAATGAGCTTTATTCAGCAAAGGGAAGGATGGATCGAGTCTGGTGGTCTGAAAGGGGAGGAATTTATATTTGCATAACCCTTTTCCCTAAGCTTACTAAAGAAAATCAAGACCTTTACGGTCTGGCCATACCTGTTTCAATTTGCCAGGAGCTTTCAAGACTTGGAATTTATCCAGAGATAAGATGGCTAAACGATATATTATTAAATGGAAAAAAGATATGTGGTGTTTTGACCAAGGCCTTGAATACAGTAGCTACAAGGGAAGAATATATAATTTTTGGAATAGGTATTAATATAAACCAAAAAAGTTTCCCATTTTATTTGAGAAATATAGCCACATCTCTAGCAATTGAAGAAAAGAGAGATTTTGATATTGAAAAGTTGTTTATAAATATAGCGTCAAGAATAGCCTTTAATTTTTCAATACTTGAAGAATGGGAGGCAAAAAGCCTTGAAAATCTAATGCATGAGGAGATTAAAAATCCAATTCTTGAAATTTATCAAACATATTCAAATCTTAGAAATAGAAAGGTCCTTTATGGACTGGACCTTGAAAGCACAAAAGGTGAAATCTTTATTTCACATGGAATAGATAAAAAGGGGAAACTTAGACTTTTTGATGGTTCGGGGCGGGAATTTCTGGTAAATACAGGAGAGATAAGGTTCCTTGATTGAAAATATCCCTTCTTTTTTAATTTTACATGGCGTTTTTTTGCAAATATGCCTCTATGAAACCATCAAGATTTCCATCAAGAACGTCATTTACATTTCCTGTCTCCACACTGGTCCTATGGTCTTTGACCATCTGGTAAGGATGCAATACATAGGACCTTATCTGGCTTCCAAAACCAATCTCCTTTTTCTGATCATGCAGTTTTTGCTTTTCTTCCTCTCTTTTTGCCTTTTCAAGCTGATAAAGTCTTGCCTTTAATATTTTCATGGCAATGGCCTTGTTTTTATGCTGGCTTCTTTCATTTTGGCATTGAACAACTATTCCTGTGGGAATATGGGTTATCCTTACAGCAGAGCTGGTTTTATTGACGTGCTGACCCCCTGCTCCACTTGCTCTGTAGGTGTCAATCCTGATATCCTTTTCATCAATCTCTATTTCTATTGATTCATCAAGTTCTGGAACTACAAAGACGGAAGCAAAGGATGTATGTCTCCTTCCAGATGCATCAAAGGGGGATATACGAACAAGTCTATGAACACCAGCCTCGGATTTTAGATAACCGTATGCAAATTCTCCCTGAACAAGAAAGGTAGCACTCTTTATACCGGCCTCTTCACCAGGCATGAGATCAAGCATCCTGGTTTTAAAACCATGCCTTTCACACCACCTTAGATACATCCTTAAAAGCATATCTGCCCAATCTTGGGCCTCTGTTCCTCCAGCACCTGAATGGATGGTAACTATGGCATTGTTTACATCATTTTTCCCAGATAGAAGCCTTTGAAGCTCTGCCTTTCTTATCTCTTTTTCAAGCCTTGAAAGCTCTCCCTTTATTTCCTGGAATGTAGATATATCCTCTTCCTCCTGGGCCATTTCAAAAAGGAGAACCAGGTCTTCATATGTTGAGACTATGCCTTCCAGGTTTTCTCTTTGCTTAGTCAGAATGGACCTTTCTTGTAAGAGCTCTTTTGATTCCGGGGATTCCCAGAACCGGGGTTCCAACATCTTCTTTTCAATTTCTTTAAGTCTTGAATCTAATTTTTGGTAATCAAAGATAACCTCTTAAAAGTTCAATCTTTTCACCAGCTCTATTGAGCCTTGCCTTTATTTCCTGATAATCAATAGCGCTATCTTTAATATTCTTTATGGCCATTTTATTTCTCCTTAAGATTACTTTTGGTTATTCCAAAAATAACAATTAAAAAATTAATGGCAAGAAACCAGTAAGGGCCAAACCTCACATAAATGGTAATATCCTCATTAAGGCCAATCTTAGAAAGGATAAATTCAGGGATAAAAAGCCTTGATTCCGAAACTACCTCACCCCTTGGGGAGATTATTCTACTAATTCCTGTATTTGCAGCCCTTATGAGCCACCTTCTTGTTTCAATAGCCCTAAATATGGCCATGTCTGCATGTTGCCTTGGAGCTGGGGTCTTTCCAAACCAGGCATCATTTGTGATCACTGAAAGGATATTTGCTCCTTCCTTAACCTCTTTTCTGGAAATTTCAGGAAATATGCTTTCAAAGCATATCATAACACCTATTTTGAAAGGCCCGGCTGAAAGGGGGCTTGAGCTTTTCCCAGAAATGAAGTCCCCTGCTGTTGGAAGAAAACTCCTTGCCCAGGAAGTCAATGGCCCGAAGGGCATGTATTCGCCAAAGGGAACAAGGTGCTGTTTATCATATCTTTTTAGCCTTTGAATATCTGGGCCAATAAGATATGCGCTGTTTAGATATCTTATCTTTCCTTTATCTGTAAATTTATATGACGGACTTCCAAGAAGAATATAAAGATTTTCCTTTTTGGCCAGTTCAAGAACCCTTTTTCTTTTTATAGAATCATTCTGAAAGTAAAAGGGCATGGAAGTTTCGGGCCATACCACTAGCTTTAGTCCTTTTTTCTTTTCTTTAGCCTTTTTTGTAAGCTCAATATAACGATTTACAGTAAAATCCTGGTAAGAAGGGTTCCACTTTTGACTTTGATCAATAGATGCCTGAACTGCGCTTCCCCAAAAAAGCCCCGTGTCATTTTTTTCATCCAGTCTAATTTGTCCATAAAAAAATAAAAAAAATGAAATAATGGCTGCTAAGAGGATGCCTTTTATAATGAAATTTTTATCAAGTTTTTTATTAAGAAAAAGTGCAATAAAGGCGTTTAAAGCCAAAAGCAAAAAACCGATTCCATATATTCCCCATATGTCAGCTGTTTGAATGAATAAAGGGTGTGTTGAAAGGCTATAGGAAATAAAACCCCATGGAAAACCTGAAAGGATTTTTTGTCTTAGATATTCAAGGATAATCCAAAGACTAGATGAAAAAAGTATTGTGAAAAAGGGTGAAGGCCGTATTACCAGAAAATTTTTTAAAAAGTGCGCCCAAAGGGCTGGATAGATGGCTAGATAGCAGCAAAGGCACAAGATTACTATACAGGAAATAGAAATGTGTATGCCACCATAGGTGGAAACAGTTGGTACAAGCCACCATAAAAGGAGAGAGAAAAAGGTTATCCCCCATATAAAACCAATAAGTTTTGCCTTTTCTTTTTTCGACTTAAAAACAGCCAAAAAAAGGGGAACAAGTGCCAAAAAAGAAAGAAGGCCAAGGCCTTCAAAATTAAAACAACTGGCCATTAAAAGGCCAGATATAGCGCTTAAAAAGAAGATTTCCACTTTTTGGCTTTATTTACTTACATATCAAGACGTCACCCAACGTCTTCAGTCTTGATCTTCACCCATGGGTATCGTAGGAATAAAGGATTTGTCTTTCAAGTGGTATCCTTTCCTTTGGAAGCTTTGGAGGCGGCCAGTTTTTAGAGGTCATTTTAATGAGTTCAGCTTTTGTAGGTATTGAATCCCAGCCGTAACCCACTGCCTTTTTCCTTTTTACATCTATAAACGAGGCATCATAGAGATTTGCCTGAACTGCCCAGGGAATTATATAGTCCTTTTCAAGAAGCCTTGCCGCAGCTACTGTTCCTGATTCCCTTGTTATGACTGATCCAGGGGCACATCTTACTATCATAAGAGAGTGATCATTTATCCTGACCACAAGATCAACAAAGGAGACTATCTTTTCATTGTTAGCCTCTAAATGAATTTCTCTGTCCAGTTGGAAGTCTGCAATATTATAACCTTTTTCATTAACAAGATATTTGGCAATCTTTTGCCTTACCCTCTCCCTGTCTGTGTCAAGAACAAGTTTTCCTGTTAAAAAACAGGGGACTTTTATAAAAATATCTGTTTCATTTAGATTGCATTTTTCAGCCATGAGGCTCTCCTTAATTTATGTTTTAGAAAAAATTATTTCTTTGTTATTTGGTGCTCTAAAATAAATGAAATCGAAAAAAAATTATATTCTACTCAAATTTGTATAATCAAGCCTTAAAGTCTTTTCCCCTGCCATATCAAAAAGTACTTTCACCCTTACTTTATCAAGGACATCAATAATAGTCCCCTTTCCGAATATGGAATGTCTCACTCTTTCCCCTTTCTTAAAACCTGTTCCTTTTGTATCAGATGTTCCACGTGAAATCTTTTCTCTAGAAGATTGGAGTCCCTCTTCTCTTATATTATTTGCTCTTTTTTCAATCCTTTCCCCCTTAACATCTTTATATTTTACAATTTTTACATACTTTTCAGGTATCTCTTCAAGAAACCGGCTAGGTTTGGCAGGCATAAGCCCTGCGCCCTGGATATTTATGAAGGCAGGACAACAGAAAAATAGCTTGTCTTTTGCTCGTGTTGCTGCCACATAAAAGAGCCTTCTTTCCTCTTCGATCTCTTCTGGATTGTTTATGGCGAGAGGGGAAGGGAAACGGCCCTCACAAAGGCTGATCATAAATACTACCTTCCATTCAAGACCTTTTGCAGAATGGATGGTTGAAAGGATGAGTTCACCATGTTCTTTTTGGCTTGGATCACCCTCTGGCGGATCAAGGGCAAGGTCTGACAGAAACTCAACAGAATCTCTATAGTTATGGCTGATTGCCTTAAGCTGTTCTAGTTCCTGTAGCCTTTTGGGATAATCGTCGTAATAGTGGCTTTCAAGATAGGGCCTGTACCATTTTATTAGCTCATCAAGTACTCCCTTTAAATCGATTTCCCTTTGGGTAAGTTCTTGAAGCAGTTTTCCCAGGGTCCTTACCTCTTCAACCCAGGCAGCCTTGCCTTCAAATTCAGATAGGGCAAGAAGTGGATCCTTTTCTTCAACAAGTCTTGAAAAAATCCTTTCTACACTTTTAGGGCCTAGTTTATTAATTAAAAGAAGTATTCTTTGAAGGCTCAATCTGTCCAGTGGATTGATCATTATCCTTAAAAGAGAGATGATGTCCTTAATATGAGCAGCATCAACAAGCCTCATGCCGCCCCTTTTTATAAAACCAATTCCAGCCCTGTTTAAATAGGCCTCAAGTTGAAAGGAGTGAAAGGCGGCTCTAAAAAGGACTGCAATTTCTTCAGGCTCTATGCCTTTATCAATAAGTCGCCTTATGGTTTCTGTTACAAACCTTGCCTGCTCTTCTTCATCCATTGTCAGTAAAAGCGTTGGCTCTTCTCCTCCCTTTCTGTGTGCTTTAAGGTGTTTTGTGAATTTCTGTCTTGCATTTGCGATTATGGCATTTGTGCAGTCAAGATTGGGCTGGGTAGTCCGGTAGTTTTTTTCAAGCTTTATTATCCTTGTTCCAGGAAAAATGCGCGGGAAATCCAATATGTTTTGAAAATTTGCCCCCCTAAAAGAATAGATTGACTGGGAATCATCCCCTACCGCCATGACATTTTGATGGTTAACGGCCATTAATCGCACTATTTCCGACTGGCTAAGGTTTGTATCCTGGTATTCATCAACCATTATGTATCTGAATTTTTCACTGACACTTAGTCTGATTTCTTCAAAATCCCTTAAGATTTTTAACCAGTTAAGCAAAAGGTCGTCATAGTCCATTAAGGCGTGAGCCTTTTTATAATCCTTATAGGCTTCAAAAAGCTTGCCTATACCTTCAAGGTGTTCCAGAAAGTGGGGGTAGCTAGTCTGGATGATCTCATCCACCATGGCTCCAGAATTAGCAGCCTTACTGAAAATTGAGCAAAGGGCTGCCTTTGTGGGGAATTTTTTGCCCTTTCCACTAAACTCCATCTGTTTGGAAAGAAGGTGGATGAGATCCTGGCTGTCTGACTGATCCATTATGGTGAAGCCGGGAGGGTAACCTAAAAGGTGTGCATAGCGTCTGAGCATCCTGTGGCTGAATCCGTGAAAGGTGCCACCCTGAACCCTCTGGCACTTGTCGCCCCCTAAAAGAGCCGCCCTGTTAAGCATCATAGCAGCAGCTTTCCTGGTAAATGTAAGTAGAAGTATATTTTCTGGAGGAATTCCATCCAGAATGAGCCTTGCTACGCGATAAACCAAGGTTCTTGTCTTTCCACTACCAGCTCCTGCAATAACTAAAAGCGGGCCATCCTGATGCATTACCGCCTCAAGCTGGGCAGTGTTTAGTTCCTGTCTGAAGGATATATGTTCAAGAGTTCTTTCTTTTTTTTGAAAAAGTTCCATGTCCTTTTAAAATAAAAGATTTGATCCAAGTGGTTTTAACATCAGGAGGGTTTCAGGGCAACAGGATCATCCACCATATAGGTTTACATAAAGGACTTACGTGATTACTTAATTTACTCATCAATTGGAAATGCTTTTTTTTACAGATCTTTTCATGTAAAATATCTTTGTCGTCAAAATCCCGGAAAAGGAGGGGTCAAAATGGAAAATACAGGCATAACAGTTATGGAACACCTCTTGATTCACCAGAAGGAAAACCCCCTTGCAACAGGTAATTTTACAAGACTTTTAAGCGAACTCATCTTTTCTGCAAAAATAATTTCAAGAGAAGTTAAGAAGGCTGGTCTTGTTGACATACTGGGGCTTACGGGAAAGATAAATGTCCAGGGCGAAGAGGTGAGAAAGCTTGATGACTATGCAAATAGAATCCTTATTTACCGGATGCAGCACTGCGGAGTCATCTGTGCAATGGCTTCAGAAGAAAATGCAGATATTATAGAGGTTCCAGATCATCTTCCTAAGGGAGAATATATACTAATTTTTGACCCCCTGGATGGCTCTTCAAATATTGATGTAAATGTAAACATTGGTACCATCTTTTCTATAAGGAAAAAGAAGAGCGATAGAAAATATGTGACACTAGAGGATTTTCTCCAAAAAGGGACAGAACAGATAGCAGCCGGTTATTTTCTCTATGGCCCAAGCACCATGCTTGTATATACCACTGGAAATGGAGTTGATGGTTTCACCCTTGACCCTTCGGTTGGTGAGTTTTTGCTGTCTCATCCAAATATTAGGATCCCTGAGACCGGAAAAGTTTATTCTGTTAATGAAAGCAATACCTCCTACTGGGACGACAATGTAAAGGAAACAGTCAACTATTTTAAGAGCCCTGAAAACGAAAGGGGAAAACCATATACTTCAAGATATATAGGAAGCCTTGTGGCTGATTTTCACAGGAATTTGATTTATGGCGGGATATTTATGTATCCGGCAGACAAAAAGGACCCGGCAAAACCACGGGGAAAACTCCGCCTTCTTTGTGAGGCTGCACCTCTAGCATTTGTTGTCGAGCAGGCAGGAGGTGCGGCAACAGATGGAAAGGACAGGATACTTGACCTTAAACCGACCCAATTACACGAAAGGGTGCCACTTTTTATCGGAAGCAAGAAAGATGTTGAAAAGGCTACAGAGATAATGTGCAAGGGCACTTCGTAAAGGTCTTGAATTTTATTCTTTAATGACCATATTTTATCAACAAAAAATGAGAGAGGTATGTTAAGGAGTTATGATAAATATCTTTAAGACATTCATTCTTTTGGCAGGGTTAACCGTCCTGTTCCTCCTGGTTGGAAGGGCCCTTGGTGGCCAGACAGGTATGACCATAGCCCTTATTATGGCAGGGCTCATGAACTTTTTTGCATACTGGTTTAGTGACAAGCTTGCCCTTTCCATGAGTGGAGCACAGCCGGTATCGGAGCAAGAAGCCCCTATGCTTCATTCCATTGTGGCAAATCTTGCTCAGAAGGCAGGCCTTCCAAAGCCAAGGGTTTATGTCATTCCGACTCAGACACCCAATGCCTTTGCAACAGGGAGAAACCCATCTCATGCAGCAGTTGCTGTTACCCAGGGCCTTATGCAGATTCTGGACAGAGACGAGCTCGAAGGTGTTTTGGCCCATGAAATGGCCCATGTCAAAAACCGAGATATACTTATAAGTTCAATTGCCGCAGTTATTGCAGGAGCTATAAGCTATATTGCCCAAATTGCCCAGTGGGGGCTTATCTTTGGTGGATTTGGTGGAAATGATGATGAAGATAGCGGTGGCGGCTTTTTGGGTGCCCTTTTAATGATGATTGTTGCTCCAATTGCTGCAATGCTTATCCAGATGGCAATATCACGTAGCCGGGAATATCTTGCAGACTCCACTGGTGCAAAGATATGCAGTTGCCCTGGGTCTCTGGCAAGTGCCCTTAAAAAACTTGAAGAATGGAATCACAGAATGCCAATGGAGGTGAACCCGGCAACGGCCCAGATGTACATTGTAAATCCTCTTACATCTTCAAGTTTTGCCAATCTCTTTAGCACCCATCCGCCTATTGAAGAAAGGATTAAGAGGCTTTTAAAGATGGCTATGCCATCCAGTTAAAAGAGTGAAAATTGCTCTTGTTTCACCACCCTGGCCCCTATTTAACCGGCCATCCATACAAATAGGGGCCCTCAAGGCCTTTTTAAATAATAATGATAAATCGCTATACGTAAAAAATTTCCACCCTTACTTAAAGATTTCAAAGGCCCTTGGTTATAAAGATTATCATATAATAAGCCAGTCGAGCTGGGCATCAGAGGCAGTGTTTTCAAAGGCCCTATTTTCGGAAATAAACGGGCAGGAAGCAGTCTTTAAGAAGGCCCTTGGAAAAAGATTTAAGAAAAAGGGTCTCTTAGGAGATTTTCATGAAATAGCCAGGGCCTGTCAAAAAGTTCTTGATGAATATCTTGAGGAAAAGGCACTGTGGAGTTTTGATCTTGTTGGCATATCTATTTGCCTAAATCAGTTAACCGCAGGCCTTTATATTGCCAGAAAGATTAAGGAACAATCACCAGAAACAAAAGTCCTTTTGGGTGGTTCTTCCGTTTCTGGCCCCATGGGCAAAGAGATTCTTAAGGCCTTTTACTTTGTAGATTTTGTAATTAGTGGAGAGGGAGAAATTCCTCTTTATGAGATTTGTCAAAAATTAAAGAAAAAAAAGACGATAGAAAAAAGTTTTTTTCAGGAGAATTGTCAGGTTGATTCACTGGATAGTCTTCCACCTCCAGACTATGATGATTTTTTTAATGAACTTAATGAGCTAGGAACAGGTGGAATAAACCCTGTTCTTCCTCTGGAGGCATCAAGAGGCTGCTGGTGGGGAAGGTGTGCCTTTTGTAATTTAAACCTTCAGTGGAAGGGGTACAGGTCAAAATCTCCCAAAAGGATTTCAAAGGAAGTTGATTTTCTATCAAAGAGGTATGGCCAGATAGATTTTGCCTTTATGGATAATTGCCTTCCAAGAAAGGAGGCTTCCACCATTTTTGAAGAGTTTTGGGGCCACAGGCGGGATTACAGATTTTTTGCTGAGATAAGGGCAGTTCATGGAAGAAAAGAGCTTTCCGTAATGAAAAAGGCAGGCCTTAAGGACCTTCAGGTGGGAATAGAAGCCCTTAGCACAAGCCTTTTAAAAAGGCTTAGAAAGGGTGCCACGGCCATAAAAAATATTGCCATAATAAAAAACTCAATGGAATTTGGCCTTAATCTTGGGGCCAATATCATCACCTGTTTCCCTGGTTCATCAAAAAAAGAAATAGAAGAAACCCTTTTCACCCTGGACTATATTTGGCCCTTTTGTGATCTAAAACCAGTGGATTTCTGGCTCGGAACAGGAAGTCCGGTTTCGGAATCCCCTAGAGATTTTGGTATCGGGGTCCTTAGACCCCACAGGTACTATGAGGGACTTTTTCCAAGGGATATTATCAACAAGGAAATGGCACTCATATTGGAATATAGAGGAGATAGGTTATTTCAAAAAAGGCAGTGGAAAAGGGTGGAAGAAAGACTTTTGGAAATATCAAGGAAAAAGAAAAAAATAGCCCATCTTTCTCCCTTCTTGACCTACAGGGATGGTGGAGATTTTTTGTTAATTCGCCAAGTGACACTAGAAGGAAAGGTGCTTACTCACAGACTAAAGGGACTTTCAAGGGAAATTTATCTCTTTTTTATGGAACCCAGGTCCCTGGATGAGCTTTTTAAAAAGATAAGAGAAGTTCCGAAAGAAACTATAAAAGGATTTTTAGAAGAACTTTTTAGAAAAAGGCTTGTTTTTATAGAAGGTGACAGGGTGCTTTCCTTGGCCTTTAGAGAGGCAAACTGAACTATGGAAAAAGAATGGCTTGGAGAAAGACGAGACCTTTTTTTAAAAAATATTGTAAAGGATTTTTTTGAATGCCAGGTCTTTTTTAATGATCTTAAGGAACATACACAAAAATATGGCGTAATATATGACGGATTTGATTTCTGGGTAGGGACAGAAGAGAAAAAAGGAAGGCTTTGGCAGTTAAAGGATCTTTGCCATGTGATATGGGGAGAAAATACGGATAAAGACGACCCTGACGGTGTCATGTTTGATTGGATGGTAGGTGCAATTTTCCATGAGGCAATGAAACTTAAGGAAAATGCCTATATGTTTGAACGTTATCAGAAGTCTTTTCCAGACAGGGCCTTAAAGATAGCAAATGGAAATGGGACAAAGGCCGTTAAGGAATTTTTTAAAGAGATGATTATTGAAGTGGAAAGGTGCATAAAAAGGCTTGATTGGCTTTTTAAACATGCAGAAAAGCATCTTTTCCAAGTTCTTCAAAAGGAGAAGGAAAATCCGTTACTTTTAAGATTTCTTTTGGCTGATACAAACGGTATGCCAGAAGAAGAAAACTGGCAGCGCTGGAAAGGGCCTAAAAAGCTCCTAAAGACCCTTTTTCCTGAGGGAGTGGACAGGGCCTACTGTATTGCAGGTGAAAGCTTTCTTGAAGGCGGATGGTTTCAGGAGGCAAGGTCGGTCTTTGAAAAGGCCCTAAAAATCAATCCAGAATGTAAGGATGCTAAATTGGGGCTGAGACTTCTTGAAAAAAGGTTAAAGGAACTTGCAGCCTTTGTGAACAGGGAATTTGGTCCTATTAATGGAACGTCAGATGTTAATTTAAAGGCCTGAGTTGCCTGCCTTGAAACAGTGATAAACGCTTTCTGATAATTTAAGGTTTATATAAGAAAACTTCGTAAGTGATTTACTAGACCGACAAAAGAACTGCGAACAAATAGCTCTTCTGCTCTTATTTTGATACACCCTTCTTTTTATTTTATGATAATATATGAACTCTATCATAATGTGTTAAAAGTAAAAGACCATGAAAAGATCATATCTTGATGGCGATTATGAACTTAATCAAGGTCCTTTGACCATAAGGCCTTTTGAAGATATTGGAAGACTTTTAAAAGAAAGAAAGAAAAGCTTAAAAAAGCAAAGAAAAAATACCCTTATAGGCTCTATTTCACAGGATAAAGAGAAAAAATCAACTGAAAAAGACTTAAAAAGGGAGCTCACAGACCAAGAGCTCTTTTTAAAGGCCATGGAAGGTGTTAGGCCCCTTGAACACAAAGTGCATGTAGAGTTTGAAGCAAGGAGAAAACAAAGCCAAAAATTAAAGGCTAAAAAAGAGGATAAAGAGATAGAACACGGTTTAAGGGAGCTTAAAAGGCTTATAGATGGAGAGGTTCCTCTTCCTGTTGAAAAGATACCCGAATACATTGATGGGCCAATGATAAATCTTGATAAACAGCTTGTAAAAAGGCTAAGAAGGGGAGATTTTGCCATTCAGGCCTATTGTGAACTCCATGGTCTCAGGGCAGATGAAGCCCTTCAGGTTCTGGACGGCTTTCTTTCGGACTCCCTCATGAACAATTACAGGGCCGTGGCCTTTATCCACGGAAGGGGAAGGTCCTCTCCAGGAAAGCCTGTTCTTAAAGAGCTTGTTAAAAACTATCTCAATAGGGGCCGTTTCAGACGCTATATTCTTGCGTATTCAAGTGCACCTTCATGGGACGGAGGGCCAGGGGTTACCTATTGTCTATTGCGCAAAAGGCCAGTAAAGAAAAGGCGAAGATGAAAAAGGAAGATTATCCAGGTCTTTTTGTGGTAATAGAGGGGATTGATGGAACAGGGAAAAGCACCCTTGCTGCACGGCTTTATAGTGAACTAAAAAAGCAGGGATTAAACTGTTTGCTGACCTTTGAACCCACAAAGGGTAAATGGGGGAAAATCATAAGGCAAAGTTTTACTTCAAAGAGCCGGAAGGAACCCCAGAAAGAGGTGGAACTATTTCTAAAAGACAGAAAAGATCATCTGGATAAAACTGTCATTCCAGCCCTAAAAGATGGAAGGATAGTCATTTGTGACAGATATTTTTATTCCACCTGTGCCTATCAGGGTGCAAGGGGCCTTGATGTTGAAAAGATACTCAAGATGAACAGGGAATTTGCCATTGAACCCGACCTTTGCATTTTGCTTTGTCTAGATCCCAATGAGGCCATAAAAAGGATTACCAAGTCAAGGGGAGATAAGGCCAATAATTTTGAAGGACTGGAATATTTAAAAAAGGTTTCAAATATCTATGACAAGTTTGATGACAAATGCATTACAAGGTTAGATGCCTCATTGCCTCCTGATCAAGTCTTAAATGCAGCCAAGGAAAAGGTACTGGATGCCCTTTCCAAAAAATCTTGACTTAATCCATTCCGTGTTTAGGGTGAATCAAAAAGAATAAATATCTTATGAATCAGGAAAAAAGGCCAGGAGATAAGAAAAAGAGGATTCTATTTTCAAGCATTTATTGGCTCATAGGAATCCTTATTATAATGTTCCTTCCCCAGATACTTGTCTCCATCCAGACAAAACAGATTCCCTACTCAGAATTTAAGGAATATTTGAGGCAAGGCAGGATACTTGAAGTGAAGCTCACAGAGGATGAAATAAGAGGGATTGTTTTTGTGGGGCCCAAAAAGGAGCTTCGTATCCTAAAGGAGACCATTGAGGAAATCTCTAGAAGTCAGAAGGGGGAAGGTGGTGGGATATTTGACTATTTTAAGGGGACTGGCCTTACTTCAGTCATAGATCAGTTAAAACAGCAGGGTGTTAAAAGGCAGGATCTAACCCTTTTTAGAACCGTCAGGGTAAAGGATAGTAAACTTGTAGAAGAGCTTGAGGCTCAGGGTGTAGAATTTTCAGGGGTAAAGGACAGCCTCTTTGGCCAGATATTTTGGGGAACCATTGTGCCAATAGCCTTTTGGATTGGGCTATGGTTTTTGCTCATGCGAGGAATGGGGACTCCGGGGGGAGGCCTTCTTTCCATCGGAAAGTCCAAGGCCAAGGTCTCCATGGAAAAGGACACAGGCGTAAGCTTTAATGATGTTGCTGGCTGTGATGAAGCCAAGGAAGAGCTTAAGGAGGTAGTGGAGTTTCTCAAAAGGCCACAGAAATTTGAGGCCCTTGGGGCAAAGATTCCAAAGGGTGTCCTTTTAGTTGGGCCCCCTGGTACCGGAAAGACCCTTCTTGCAAGGGCCCTTGCAGGCGAGGCAAAGGTGCCCTTTTATTCCATTTCCGGGTCAGAGTTTGTGGAAATGTTTGTAGGTGTTGGAGCTGCCAGGGTAAGGGATCTCTTTAATCAGGCCAAAAAAAATGCCCCCTGCATCATTTTTATTGATGAAATCGATGCCATAGGAAAATTTAGAGGTGGGGCAATAATGGGCGGAGGCAATGAGGAAAGGGAGCAGACTCTAAATCAGCTCCTTGTTGAAATGGATGGATTTGAGCCCAATATTGGAGTCATTATTCTTGCAGCCACCAACAGGCCTGAAATTCTGGACCCTGCCCTTTTAAGGCCTGGAAGGTTTGATAGACAGGTGGTCCTTGATGCTCCAGATGCAAGAGGAAGAGAGGCCATTTTAAAGGTTCATTCAAGGAATAAACCTCTTGCAGATGACGTTGACCTCAAATCCATTGCCTTGAGGACCCCTGGCTTTTCAGGAGCAGATCTAGCCAATGTTGTTAATGAGGCAGCACTTCTTGCAGCGAGAGAAGGGGCGAAAAAGATATCTCAGAGGCATTTTGAAGAAGCGGTTGAAAAGGTCATGGCAGGGCCAGAGAGAAAGAGCAGGCGAATTGGAGAAAAGGAAAGAAGGCGCGTTGCCTTTCATGAAGCCGGTCATGCCCTTGTTGCCTTTCATTGCCCCAATGCGGCACCAGTTGCCAAAATTTCCATAATACCCAGGGGAAAGGCAGCATTAGGATATACCATGCAGCTTCCAGAAGAAGAGCGCTATCTTATGACCAAAAATGAGCTCCTTGATAAAATCTGTGTTTCCTTGGGAGGAAGGGCTGCAGAAGAAGAGGTGTTTAATGAAATCAGTTCCGGTGCCCAGAATGACCTTGAAGTTGCAACAGAGATTGCAAGGAGTATGGTATGTAGGTTTGGCATGAGTGAAAAGATAGGTCCTGTGGCCCTCGTAAAAGAGACAAGCCCATTTCTTAAGGTTCCTGGCCTTACCGATCAGCAACAATTGAGCCCAGAACTTCAGGCAGAAGTTGACAAGGAGGTAAGAAGGGTCATTGAAGAACAATATGAAAGGGCAAAAAAGATATTAAAGGAAAATCGAGATGCCCTTGAACGGGTATCTGAAGAGCTATTGGTAAAAGAGGTAATGAGTGCAGATGAATTTAAGGCCATTGCATCAGGCCAGAGTCAAGCAGTTCAAAAGGAGGAATAAAGGATGCGAAATTATGTTGAAAGGTTAAAGGTCCTTTACCTTGTTTTAGGACTTTTCATGGTTTTATTTTTTGAGTTTTCCCCAAAGGGATTTTGCCTTAATGAAAACAATATTGAAGATGAGAACGTGGCCCTTTTAGCAAAGACATCAAAGGCCATTGCTGAGATTGTTAAAAAGGCAAAGCCTGCGGTAGTCTTTGTTCAGGTTGAAAAGACAATTGAGCAAAGCGTATCCCCCTTTGGCCCCGACCCTTTTGGAATGTTTAATGACCCATTTTTTCAGAGGTTTTTTGGCCCCCAGTTCAGGAGACCCAGGAAATTCAAACAGAGAGGCCAGGGTTCAGGCTTTATAATTAGCCCTGATGGGTACATATTAACAAATAACCATGTTGTTGGAGATGCAGACACCATCAGTGTCAAGCTTGTGGACGGAAGAAAGTTTAAGGCAAAGGTTATAGGTAAAGACCCGCAATCCGATGTGGCAGTTATAAAGATAAATGCAAAGAATCTTCCTGTCCTCCCCCTTGGTGATTCAGATAAGCTTCAAGTGGGTGAGTGGGTCATTGCAATTGGAAACCCTTTTGGTCTTACCCAGACGGTTACTGTAGGGGTTGTGAGCGCCAAGGGTAGAAGTAGGCTTGGAATCACTGAATACGAAGACTACATCCAGACAGATGCAGCAATTAATCCTGGGAATTCAGGTGGACCTCTTATCAATATCCATGGAGAGGCCATAGGTATAAATTCGGCCATATTTTCTAGAAGCGGCGGTTATATGGGGATTGGCTTTGCCATTCCCATCAATATGGCAAAGGCAGTTAAGGATCAGCTCATCAAAAATGGAAAGGTTATAAGAGGCTGGCTCGGTGTTGTAATTCAGGAGCTAGACGAGGACCTTGCCAAATCCTTTGGTCTTTCCAAAAAGGAAGGAGTGTTAATTGCAGAGGTTGCAGACAACTCTCCGGCCAAAAAGGCAGGGCTAAAATCAGGTGATATCATCTTAAAAATGAATGGGCATAAGGTCTATGACATTGGAGAGCTTAGGAACAAGATTGCCCTTACTCCTCCTGGCACAACGGTGACCTTTGATATCTTGAGGGAAGGCAAACACAAAAAAGTGACCGTGACCATTGAAGAAAAGCCTGGAAGCGCAACCCTTGCCATGAACAAGCATGGGCTTTTGAAAAAATTGGGCCTTACCGTTCAGGATCTCACTCCAGACCTTGCTCAGCAGTTTGGATACAAGGAAGGCCAAGGTGTCCTTGTTGCTGAAGTAGAGCCTGGAAGTGCCGCTGCAAATGTTGGTATTCAGCCCGGGCAGTTAATTGAAGAGGTGAATCGGGTTAAGGTCCATAGTGTCAAGGAGTTCCTTAAGGCCCTTTCAAAATCAAAACGCACAGGAACCGTGCTACTAAAGGTAAGGGATGGAGATATAAGCCGTTACGTGGCCTTTAGAATTGGTGAATAATGAGAGGATATCAAAAAATTCCATATGGAAAGGGAGGCATGTTTTTATTTGTCTCCCTTTCTATTGGTGGACCTTAGATGATTTGCCTTAAAAGGAGACTAACTATGACCAAATTGCTTGAAAAGGCATTCGAAGAGGCATCAAGATTGCCAGAGTTAGAACAAAATGCTCTTGCCCGTTGGTTGATTGAAGAAATCATAGCTGAAAAAAAATGGGAAAAAACCTTTGCTGAATCAGAAGACACATTAGATAAACTTGCAGATGAGGCAATCAAGGAATATGCAGAGGGCAAGACAATCCCATTAGATGCGAATTATTTATGATTTCGCATACTACAGACCAGTTCCGTAAGCTCTTAGCTCAATTACCAAAGGATATTCAAAAGCAAGCGAAAGAAGCTTATCTTCAATTTGAAAAAAAATCCTTATTATCCAGGACTGCGTTTTAAACGAGTTCATTCTAAGCGTCCTATCTATGCTGTTCGTATATCAAGAGATTACAGAGCCTTGGGAGTTCTTCAAGATAACAAGTTAATCTGGTTTTGGATAGGATCGCATGCAGAATATGAAAAGATATTAAAAGAAAATAGGTAGTAACCAAACCTTGATAAGATATATTGATAAAATATCAAAAAGGAAAATAAAAAATGACCTCACTGAATATTAGAACCATAGATGCCACTTCTTATGACAAGGGGGAACTAACAAAAAGCCTTTTAAGGAGAAAGCTTGATATATCGCCTGAAATTGAACTTCAGGTCAAGGAGATACTTGGCAGGGTAAAAGAAAAAGGTGATGAGGCCCTCTGTGAATTTACGCGAAGGTTTGATTGTCCTGACTTTGATATGGAGGATCTTAGGGTTTCCAAAGATGAGATTGAAAGGGCCTTTGGCCAGGTTGATCCGCGGGTTCTATCATCACTTGAAAAGGCAAAGACCAATATTGAAGAGTTTCATAAAAGGCAGGTTCCACGATCATGGTTTGAGACAAAGGAAGATGGTACCATTCTTGGCCAGATGGTAAATCCTGTTGGAGCTGCTGGTCTTTACGTTCCAGGTGGAACAGGAGGAAAGACGCCCCTTGTCTCTTCGGTCCTGATGAATGCAATTCCTGCAAGGATAGCAGGTGTAAAAAGGATAGTTCTTTGCACCCCTCCGGGAGAAGGTGCTAAGATAAGTCCATATCTTTTGGTCGCAGCTAAACTGTCAGGGGTTACGGAAATTTTTCGGGTTGGAAGTGCCTGGGCAATAGGTGCCATGGCCTATGGAACAGATACCATAAAGAAGGTGGATGTGATAGCAGGTCCTGGAAATATCTTTGTGACGGTTGCAAAAAAGATCATCTCCGGGACAACAGGAATAGATATGATAGCAGGTCCAAGCGAGATACTAATAATTGCAGATGATTCAGCCGATCCAGAGTTTGTGGCAGCAGATATGCTTTCTCAGGCAGAACATGACACCATGGCCACATCTATCCTTGTTACTTCATCAAGGTTTCTCATGGAAAAGGTAAAAATTTCATTGGAAAAACAGCTTTCTATGCTTCCAAGGGCAGATATAGCAAGGGAATCCATAAATAAAAATGGTTTAATGATTTATGTTAAGGACCTAGAGGTAGCAAGTGATGTGGCTAATGAGATTGCACCGGAACATCTAGAGCTTTTTGTGGAAAATCCCTGGGAGCTTTTAACCAGGATAAAGAATGCAGGGGCCATTTTCCTTGGAAAATTCAGTCCCGAGCCCATAGGGGACTATATTGCAGGTCCGAATCATGTGCTTCCGACCATGGGAACTGCCAGATTTTCATCAGCCCTTGGAGTAGAGACCTTTTTGAAAAGGTCAAGCATTATCTATTATTCAAGAGACGCCTTTTTAAAGGATGCAAAGGATGTCATGTCCATTGCAGAAGTGGAAGGGCTTATTGCCCATAAAAATTCCATTAAGGTTCGTCTTTAAAAGATTATCTTGCATTTAAACACAAAAAGGTGAACAGCCTAATAGCCCTTTCAGTCTCAGGCCTTTTTGTTAAGTATCAGGGGAACACCATCCTGAAAGATATAAATTTTAGTCTAGGACGTGGTGAATTTGTTGGCCTTTTAGGTCCAAATGGAGCTGGAAAGACCACACTTCTTCATACAATAACTGGCTTTATATGCAGTTATAAGGGAAATGTTCAGATTTTTGGAAAAGATATCGAGGCCCTTTCTTCCAGGGAACGTGCAAAAAAGATTTCCCTTTTACCCCAGTTGGTGGAGACTCCATTTTTTTATTCTGTAAGGGATATTGTTTTAATGGGAAGATATGCAAATAATGGCCAAAAAGATGGCAATCTTGACTTGCACGTAGATAATGCCCTAAGAATCTGCGGAATATCACATTTAAAAAACAGGCCTTTTACAAGGCTTTCAGGTGGCGAAAAAAGGCTTGTCCTACTTGCAAGGTGTCTTTGTCAGGATAGTCCTATCCTTTTGCTTGATGAAGCCACTTCAAGCCTTGATATTCGAAGAAAGATGGAGGTCTTTGAAATCTTAAGGCAAGAAGCCTGTAAAAATGGACGCACGATCTTGATAGTTGTCCATGATATTAATCTTGCATCCTTGTACTTAGATAGACTAATTTTTATAAAAAAAGGTAGGATAATAAAAGACGGACCGGTAAAAGAGGTTCTTTCAGAGAAAAATCTTAATGATATCTATGAAACAAAAACAAGAGTGATCGAGCATCCAGAATATGACCGCCCTGCGGTTTTGTTTTTGCCAGAAAAGTCCTATTAATGGAACTAAGTATAAAAGACCTTTTAGGAGGTTTGAAAGTGTCTGATGACTGTTTGTTTTGCAAGATGGTGAGGGGAGAAATTAAGCCAGATGTTGTTTATGAGGATGATGAAATTCTTGCCTTTAGAGATATAAATCCCCAAGGGCCTGTTCATGTTCTCATTATACCAAAGGAGCATATTCCTACTTTGAATGATCTTGAAGATCGGCATGTCGAGCTTATGGGAAAGATGTTTTTGACTGCAAAAAGGATTGCCCAGGACGAAAACCTGGCCTCTAATGGTTATAGGACCGTGATAAATTGTAACAGGCATGGCGGTCAGGAGGTGTATCATATCCATCTGCATCTTATTGGCGGAAGACAGATGACATGGCCACCGGGTTAGATGTAACGTTTTTTCAAGAATAAAGGGTGGAATGTATTTTTAAGGTAGAGACAGGCAACATTTAAATAAATTTTTTCCTTTTTTTAATGATCAAAAGTCATAGAGCCTGTTCTTAAGGTGTAGTTCCCTTTTTGTGAAGCTCGATAGAATAAAAAGCCACTTATTGACTGCCCAAACCCCTGCGTTTATAGTGGGCTTGCCTTTTTCAGGCATGGTCTAAAATTGCGCCCAAGCCTTTGGGCTTAGAAGAGGCAAGAAATGAAGGCACTTATTGCCCTTGAAGATGGACGAATATTTGAAGGACGTTCCTTTACTGGCCCTGGTGAGGTCTCAGGTGAGATAGTCTTTAATACCAGTATGACAGGGTATCAGGAGATTCTCACCGACCCTTCCTACAAGGGACAGATGGTTACAATGACCTATCCCCTTATAGGAAATTATGGGGTAAATCCAGAGGACGAAGAATCCCTTGGAATACATCTTGGCGCCTTTATTGTTAGGGAATATGAGGCAGACTATAGCAACTGGAGGGCTACAGGGGATCTAGCAAGCTATTTAAAGAAATATGGGATTTTAGGCATAGAGCAGGTGGATACCCGTGCAATTACAAGGCACATTAGGCTTTCTGGTGCCATGAAGGCGGTTATATCAACAATTGATTTAGATGAAAGATCCCTTGTGAAAAAGGCTAAGGAAAGCCCTAGTCTTGTTGGACTTGATCTAGCGTCAAAGGTGGGCTGTAAAAGGCCCTATTGCTGGGAAGAAGGGAAAATCTTGGAACTTGATGATATAAGCCCTGAAAGGCTATCGAGGTTAAAGTCATGGGAGACTTCAAGGTTCAGGATAGCCATTATCGACTGTGGTCTAAAGTTCAACCAGTTAAGGCTTTTTAGTAAAAGGGCCTGTCAGTGTGTGGTCGTTCCGGCAAGTTCTATGCCTGAACAGATTCTTTCCATTGATCCTCACGGGATATTCATTTCAAATGGCCCAGGGGATCCTGCTGCAGTCACAGGGGTTATTGAGACAGTAAAGGCCCTTCTTGGGAAAAGGCCAATTTTTGGTATTTGTCTAGGGCACCAGATACTCTCACTTGCTCTCGGGGCCAAGACCTATAAGCTAAAGTTCGGCCACAGGGGTGGAAATCAGCCTGTAAAGGATCTATCAACAGGAAGGATTGAGATTACTGCCCAAAATCACGGATTTGCTGTAGATGAAGCAACTCTTCCAGCAGGTGTTGAGGTTACCCATATAAATCTAAATGACAATACGGTTGAGGGTATAAGGCACAGGAACATTCCCGCCTTTTCTGTCCAGTATCATCCTGAAAATGCCCCTGGTCCACACGATTCAGAGTATCTTTTTGATAGATTTGTTGATCTTATGGAAAAATTCCACTCCAAATAAATCAAGGTTTGAAAAAAGATGCCTAAAAGAACTGATTTAAAAAAGATATTGATAATAGGTTCCGGCCCCATAGTTATTGGTCAGGCATGTGAATTTGACTATTCAGGCACCCAGGCCTGTAAGGCCTTAAAGGAAGAGGGCTATGAGGTGGTCCTAGTAAACTCAAACCCGGCAACCATAATGACCGATCCGGAGGTGGCAGATAGGACCTATGTTGAGCCCATCACCCCAGAGGTTGTCATTAAGATACTAAAAAAGGAAAGGCCTGATGCAATTCTACCAACCCTAGGAGGGCAAACAGGGCTTAACACCGCAGTGGCTGTGGCAGATACAGGCATACTGGAAGAGCTCGGGATTGAAATGATTGGCGCAAGCCCTGAGGTTATCCATAAGGCAGAGGACAGGGAAAAGTTCAGGGCTGCCATGGAAAATATTGGTCTAAGGATTCCTAAAAGCGCAATAGTCCGTTCCATGTCAGAGGCCCTTGATGCAGCAAAGGAAATTGGCTTTCCAATAATTGTCCGTCCCTCTTTTACCCTTGGAGGCACAGGGGGCGGGATTGCATACAACATGGATGACCTTAGGAATATCTGCAGCCAGGGCCTTGAGTTAAGTATGATACACGAGGTGATGCTGGAAGAGTCGGTGATTGGCTGGAAGGAATTTGAGCTTGAGGTCATGAGGGATGCCAAGGACAATGTGGTCATTATCTGTAGCATTGAAAACCTTGACCCAATGGGTGTTCATACAGGTGATAGCATCACCGTTGCCCCTGCCCAGACCCTTTCGGACAAGGAATATCAATATTTAAGAGACGCATCCCTTGCGATAATAAGGGAAATAGGGGTGGAAACCGGAGGTTCTAATATACAGTTTGCGGTGAATCCAGAAAATGGAGATGTGGTTGTAATTGAGATGAACCCCAGGGTTTCCCGTTCTTCTGCCCTGGCGTCAAAGGCAACAGGCTTTCCCATTGCAAAGATAGCCGCAAAGCTTGCCATAGGTTACACCCTTGATGAGATACCAAATGACATCACCAGGGAGACCATGGCCTCCTTTGAGCCCACCATAGACTACTGTGTGGTCAAGATACCCCGCTGGACCTTTGAAAAGTTTCAAGACGCTGAAGACCTTCTCACCACCTCCATGAAAAGCGTTGGCGAGACCATGGCCATTGGAAGGACCTTCAGAGAGGCCCTTCAAAAGGGTCTTCGTTCCCTTGAGATTGGACGTTTCGGCCTTGGCTTTGATGGCAAGGACCCCTGGGACAGGGGCAAGATGCCAGATATGGATGAAATAAAAAACAGGCTCCGAATCCCAAATTCAAAACGCATATTTTACATTCCCCTTGCCCTTGAAAGGGGACTTTCCATCCAGGAGATTAATGGACTTACTGGAATCGATCCCTGGTTTATCTTCCAGATAGATAGGATAAGAAGGGCTGGGAACGAGATCAGGAAAGAGGGCGAAAAGGCCCTTCATAGGCTATATGAGCTTAAAAGGGAGGGTTTTTCAGATAGACAGATTGCCTATCTTACTGGAAAGAGTGAGGAAGAGATAAGAAGTCTACGCTATAAAAAGAATATAAAGCCTGTTTACAAACTGGTTGATACATGTGCAGCGGAATTTGAGGCCTATACCCCTTATTATTATTCAACTTATGAGTCAGAAAGCGAGTCCCGACCTAGTAGCAATAAAAAGGTCATGATCCTGGGAGGAGGGCCTAACAGGATTGGCCAGGGCATAGAGTTTGACTACTGTTGTGTTCATGCCTCCTTTGCCTTAAAGGAAGAAGGCATTGAAAGCATAATGGTGAATTCTAACCCGGAGACCGTTTCCACCGACTATGACACTTCAGACAAGCTCTATTTTGAGCCTCTTACCCTTGAAGATGTCCTTCACATAGTGGATACAGAAAGGCCAGATGGGGTTATAGTTCAGTTTGGAGGACAGACACCGTTAAACCTTGCCGTTCCACTTGAAAAGGCAGGTGTTAAAATCTTGGGCACAAGCCCTTCCAGCATAGATAGGGCGGAGGACAGGGAAAGCTTTCAAAAGATGCTTAAAAAGCTTGGCCTTATTCAGCCTGCCAATGGCACTGCCTTTAATCTGGAAGAGGCCCTAAAGATTGCAGAGGATATCGGGTTTCCTGTGGTTGTAAGGCCTTCCTATGTCCTTGGAGGCCGTGCCATGCGAATTGTTCATACAAGTAAAGAGCTTCGGGAGTTTATGGAAGAAGCAGTGGAGGTTTCAGAAGGCCATCCTGTCCTTATTGACAAGTACTTGCAGGATGCAATAGAGATAGATGTTGATGCCATAAGCGATGGAGAGATCACAGTCATTGGCGGCATAATGGAGCATGTGGAAGAGGCCGGAATTCATTCTGGAGATTCAGCTTGTGTCCTTCCTCCCCACAGGCTAAGTCAAGAGATGATTGAAGAGATAATGGATGCCACTAAAAAGATGGCAAAAGAGCTAAATGTCATTGGGCTTATGAATGTCCAGTATGCCGTAAAGGATGAAAGGCTATATGTCCTTGAGGTAAATCCTAGGGCATCAAGGACTGTTCCCTTTGTAAGTAAGGCCACAGGGGTTCCCCTTGCAAAGCTTGCAACAAAGGTGATGATTGGAAAGAGCCTTAAAGAGCTTGGTTTTACCAAAGAGCCCCAAGTCAAACATATCTCTGTCAAAGAATCTGTATTTCCGTTTAGAAAATTTCCAGGCGTTGACATTATCCTTGGGCCAGAGATGAAGTCCACAGGGGAAGTGATGGGAATCGACAAGAACGTGGGTATGGCCTATGCAAAAAGTCAATTCGCTGTGGGCTTAAGGCTTCCTCTAAAGGGCACCGCCTTTTTGAGCATCAAAAAGGGTGATAAGGAGGCCCTTTTGGAAACAGCAAGGCTACTTGAAAATGAAGGCTTTAAGATTGTTGCCACAAGTGGCACCGCAAGGTTTTTGAATGAGCATGGGGTAAAATGTGAAAAGGTTCTAAAGTTTTCAGAGGGGCGTCCCAATTGTGTTGACATGATGAAAAATGGTGAGATTGATCTTGTAATAAATACCCCCAGCGGAAAAAAGCGTACCCTTTCAGATGCCTACCACCTTAGAAGGACTGCCCTTGAGTTAGAAATACCATATTTTACCACGGTAGCCGGGGCAAAGGCAGCAGTTCAGGCCATAATTGCCCTAAAGAATCACGAAATGGATGTAAAACCCCTTCAGGAATACTATAAAAGAAATTTGCCAAGAAGAAGGGTAAAACTCTAGTTATTGAACCTATGAATGTTCAGTATGCAGTTAAGGATGAAAGGCTTTATATCTTTCAGGTAAATGCCGCGCCTTCAAGGGTTGTTCCATTTTTAAGTAATATTATATGGACTCCTCAAGTGAAGCATATAATAAAGGTGATGATTGGAAAAAGCTTTAAAGGGTTTATTTTAACTAGGGAGCCATGGGTTAAACTCATTTTAGTAAAGGTATTAGTTCAGATGCCTATCACATCAGAAGGGCTGCCCTTGAGCTTGAAATACCATATTTTACCACTGTAGCCGGGGTAAAGGCCATAATTGCCCTAAAGAATCACGAAATGGATGTAAAACCCCTTCAGGAATACTATCAAGAAAACAGATGAATCAGAAAAGACATTCTATGGATTGCAACAGCTTTTGGAAAATCAGACGCTACTTTGGTGGCCCCAGGGAAGAATGTGGCATCTTTGGCGTATATGGCCATGAAGATGCTGCAAAGCTTACCTATTTTGGTCTCTATGCCCTTCAGCACCGGGGCCAGGAAAGCGCAGGAATAGTGACCTCAGATGGAAAAGAAGTCTGCGAATATAAGGCAATGGGCCTTGTTAGCGAGGTCTTTAATGAAAGAAATCTCAAGGAATTAAGGGGACATATTGCAGTAGGCCATGTTCGTTATTCTACAACTGGCTCCTCTGTTCTTCAAAATGCACAGCCCTTTTGCGTAAACCATGCAGGCTGCACCTTGGCAGTTGCCCATAACGGAAACCTGGTTAATGCCGCCCAGATAAGAAAGGACCTCGAAAATTTTGGCTCCATATTCCAGACCACAATGGATAGTGAGGTGATAGTTCATCTCCTGGCTAAGGCCTGGAAACGCGGAATAGAAGATGCCATTGGCCAGTCAATGAAAGTGATAAAGGGGGCATATAGTGTTTTAATTCTGACAGAAAAGGCCCTTATAGCCTTCAGGGACCCGTTGGGCTTTAGGCCCCTTTCAATAGGAAAGATGCCAAATGGGGCCTATGTCCTAGCCTCTGAGACCTGTGCCTTTGACCTTATCCAGGCTGAATACATAAGAGAGGTTGAAAGGGGCGAGATAGTGATTATTGATGAAAACGGTCTTCATTCCTATACTGCAATTCGGGCAGAAAGAAGGGCCAACTGCATATTTGAATTCATCTATTTTGCAAGGCCTGACAGCAACATCTTTGGAAGAAATGTCTATACCTTTCGAAAGGCCCTTGGTGCAGCCCTTATCAAGGAAGTTACAATTGATGCAGATTTTGTCATGCCATTTCCCGACTCTGGCAACTATGCTGCCGTTGGTTATGCCCAGGCAGCAGGCCTTCCCCTGGAGCTTGCAGTAATAAGAAACCATTATGTTGGAAGGACCTTTATCCAGCCAAGTCAGGCCATGAGGGATTTTGGCGTAAGGGTAAAGCTGAACCCGGTTAAAGAGGTCATAAGGGGCAAAAAGGTCATAATAATGGAAGATTCCATCATCAGGGGGACTACCAGTAGAACCAGGATCAAGGCCATTAGGGATGCAGGGGCAAAAGAGATTTACATGCTTGTAAGTTGCCCTCCAACCAAATTTCCATGTTTTTATGGAATAGATTTTTCCACAAAAGGAGAACTTATAGCCGCCAAAAAGAGTGTGGAAGAAATTAGAGAATTTCTGGGCCTTGATGGTCTTCACTATTTGAACATTGATTCCATGGTCGAGGCCGCAGGGGCAAATTCTGAAAGGTTCTGTCTTGCCTGCTTTAATGGCAAGTATCCCACTGAAGTGGATTTTTCTATAGGGAAATTCAGTCTTGAAGCCCGAACTTAAAGACAAAGAGGCCATAATCAAGGCTGGTAAAGAGGCTATTGGTGTTGAAATAGAAGGCCTTGAGCTTGTTAAATCCAAGCTTGGAGACGGGTTTTATTGTGCCGTTAATATTATTTTTGAGTCAAGTGGACGAGTAGTTGTAACTGGTATTGGAAAATCCGGGCTTGTTGGAAGAAAGATAGCTGCCACCCTTGCAAGCACTGGCACACCTTCCATTTTTCTTCATCCCGTAGAGGCCATGCACGGGGATTTAGGCATGGTGATGACAGGGGATGTTGTTATAGCCATATCAAATAGCGGCCAGACCCAGGAGCTAAATGCCCTTATTCCAGCATTTAAGGACAGAAACATTCCAATCATAGCCCTTACTGGAAACGAAGAATCAATGCTTGCTAAGGCATCCACTTGTGTGATTGATACAGGGGTTAAAAAAGAGGCATGTGCCCTAGGGCTAGCGCCTACAGCCAGCACTACTGCGGCCCTTGCAGTAGGAGATGCCCTTGCAGTAGTCCTTTTAAAATTGAGGCGCTTTAGTGAAAGAGATTTTAGGAAAAATCATCCAAGTGGCACTCTTGGTGAAAGGCTAAAGGTATCGGTTAGCCAGGTAATGTTAAAAGGGCAGGAAGTCCCCATGGCAAAGGTTGGTCAGCGGATGAATGAGGTCATTAAAGAAATAGATGAAAAGAGGCTTGGTGCAGTTCTTGTACTTGATGCAACTGAAAGCCTTGTGGGTATTGTAACAGATGGAGATTTAAGGCGGGCAATGCTTAAATATGGCCCATCCTTTTATGAAAAAAGGGTTGAAGAGATTATGACGCCAAATCCAAAAAGTGTCATGCCGGATGCCCTTGCAGCAGATGCCTTGGCCCTAATGGAGACGCATTTAATAACCGTTCTTCCTGTAGTTGGTTATGATGGAAGGTTATCCGGTATAGTTCATCTACATGATCTATTGGGAAAAGGCGAATTTAAGTTTATAATTTAAAAAAATTCTTAGGAGAAATCATGGCAAGAGGTCTTAACAAGGTAATGTTAATTGGAAGGCTTGGGGCTGATCCAGAGATAAGATACACCCAGGATGGAACCCCTGTTGTAAATTTCAGTCTGGCCACCAATAGCAGAGTGAAAAGGGGAGATGAATGGCAAGATGATACCGAATGGCACAGGATTGTGGCCTGGAGAAAGCTTGCCGAGATCTGCAATGAATATCTTAGCAAAGGGCGCCTGGTTTACGTGGAGGGAAGACTAAGGACACGCTCCTGGGAAGATAGAGATGGAAACAAGCGCTGGACAACTGAAGTTATTGCAAGGGATATTCAGATACTTGATTCCCGTGGGGAGGCAGCAGAACAAGGTGATGTGGACTTGGAACCTCCAGTTCCAGAGATTGAAGATGATGTGCCTTTTTAGGACTGTTTAAGAAGTTCTTTAAAAAAGCGGCAGGATGTTACTGGTACATTAAGCAAACTAGCAATTTTGCACCGACTATTTAGACTGCATCTAAGACAAATTGATATCGACTCCAGGGTGAAATCAAACTCAAGGTCTTTTGCCCCTGGTTTGATAATTAGCTCGTTCTTGTTACTTAAAGCACTTCTAATGGCCATGCACTTATTTAACTGGAAAAGTTTTTCTTTTTGGTGGAAAAAATTTTCTCTCTTTTACACAAAATCAAAAAATAAACCATAAAAACAGCCCTATTTAAAATCCTTTTTATTTTAAAATCGGCATTTTTTTTGAAAAATTTAAATGATTGTTGCCTAATATTAATTTTGGAGGAGAGGCATGTATTCCAAGGCAACCATTTATCCTTCTAAAAAATGGCTTTTTGATATAGCCGGTCGTTCATGGCTCTATCTTCTGCTTTTTATATGGTCAGCCTCTCTTATGGATTTTTTTCTTACACTTTTTCAGGTTCAACATGGCATAAACGAACTAAATCCAATACTCGCCCCTTTTTTTCATAATCATCTATATTTCCAGGCCTTTTTGGTAAAAATGGGCCTTACAAGCCTGGGTGTTTATGTTTTATCCGTTTGCCACCGACATCCAAAGGCCAAGGCGGCATCCTATTTCCTTTCCCTTGTATATTTAATGCTCCTTGTATATCATGTCCTGAATATCTCTCTGATTTAATTAGATCACACGAATTTTACTCACCTTTAAGGAGAAAAATGTCTAGATTTAAAATAAGGAAGGGAAAAAGATTTCCCCTTGGGGCAACCTGCATGGATGGAGGGGCCAATTTTTCCATCTTTTCCCGTCATGCCAGTAGCCTTGAGCTGCTTCTTTATGAAACCCCAAGAGATAAAGAACCTGTATTTAAGGTTTCACTTTTGCCAGAAAAAGATAGGGATTTTTATTTCTGGAATATCTTTGTAGAAGGCTGCCGTCCAGGCATGGCTTACAACTGGAGGGCAGATGGTCCAGATGATACTTCAATTTCCGGGTTTAGGTTCCACAAGGAACGGCTACTTTTGGACCCTTGGGCAAGAATGGTCTATGATGGCTTTTGGGAAAGAGAAAGGGCAAAAAAGGATGTCAAGGCCCCACCCATCAGGGGAATAATTGCCCCTTGTCTTGACGAGTATGATTGGGAAGGGGTAAAGCCACCAGAACACAATCCAGAAGACGCAATTATCTATGAGATGCATGTAAGGGGCTTTACAAGGCATCCTTCGTCAAAAGTCAAAAATCCTGGTACCTTTTCAGGAATAATAGAAAAAATTCCCTATCTAAAGTCCTTAGGAATTACCCACATCGAGCTTTTACCCATCATGGCCTTTGATGAACAGGATGTGCCAGAAGGTGTAAGAAAGCTTGGGCTTAAAAATTATTGGGGCTATAGCCCTCATAGTTTTTTTGCAGTCCATCCCCACTATTTTAAGGATCCCCTTGACATTAATTGCCTTGATGAATTCAGGGACATGATAAAGGCCCTTCACAGGGCGGGAATAGGGGTAATCCTTGATGTTGTCTTTAATCATACAAGTGAAGGGGGTGAAGATGGCCCGGTTATCAACTTTAAGGGTCTTTCAAACAGGGAATTTTATCATCTGGATCCAAAAGACAGAAGGAAATACATAGATTTTACAGGTTGTGGAAATACCATAAATTGCAACCATCCGCAGGTTGTCTTTTTTATCATAGAATGCCTGGAATACTGGGTAAAATATTTTCACATAGACGGGTTCAGGTTTGACCTTGCAAGTGTCTTGGCCAGGGGTGAGGACGGCAAACCCATGCACCATGCACCAGTTGTATGGAGTCTTGAGTTTTCAAGGGCCCTATCAAAGGTAGAATTGATTGCCGAAGCCTGGGACGCAGGAGGGCTTTATCAGGTGGGGGGCTTTCCTGGCTACAGATGGCAGGAGTGGAATGGAAGATATAGAGATGTCTTAAGGCAGTTTATAAGGGGAGACAAGGGACTTATCAATGAAGTTGCCACCAGAATTGCAGGAAGCAGTGATCTATATGCCCCATCGGGCAGAAGCCCAATAAACAGCATTAATTTCATCACCTGTCATGACGGATTCACTCTCAATGATCTTGTAAGTTATGAGAGAAAACACAATGAGGCAAACGGAGAGGATAACCGGGACGGAAGCAATGAAAACTTTAGCTGTAACTACGGTATAGAGGGTGAAACAAAAGACAGAAGGATTTTGAGTCTTAGGAGACAACAGGCCAAAAATTTTATGGCAGCACTTTTTCTGTCCTTAGGTGTGCCAATGATACTTTCAGGGGATGAGTGTCTAAGGACCCAAAGGGGAAATAACAATGCCTGGTGTCAGGACAATGAGATAAGCTGGTTTGACTGGAGGCTTTTAAAAAGGAATTCAGGAATGCTTCGCTTTACCAGAAAGATTATTGAATTCAGGAAAAGGCATCCGGCCCTTAGAAGAAGGCATTTTTTGACTGGAAAACCTTTAAAAAAAGGTGGAATTCCTGATATCTTATGGCATGGAAAAAGTCTCAATGAGCCACCTTGGGACAGTGGAGATGAGAATTTTCTAGCCTATACCCTTGCAAGTATTCAGGAGGAAGAGCCGTTTCTTCATGTGATTTTTAATATGGAAAAGGAGGAAGAGGTTGAGGTTGAGTTGCCAGAATTAGAAAATGTTACGTGGTATCTTGCCATTGACACATCAATGCCTTGTCCTAAGGATATTATAGAGCCAGAGAGACAAAGTCCTTTTCTTAACAGGAAATACCTGGTAAGGCCTAGAAGCGTAGTAGTATTTGAGGGACGATATTTTGTTTCTTAAAATACACTGTAAAAGTTTACATATAAGGTTTTAGGAGAAGATATGGCAACTTTTCGCTTTGGCTGGTGGACAACAGGTCGGGATGAGGCAGCAGTCAATTTATTTAAGGTAGTTCAGGAGGCAATTTATAACGGACGCATACACGGGGATTTTTGCTACTGTTTTATATCAAAAAAAGAGGGAGAGGGCAGATACAGTGATGAGATAGCAAAGCTTTGTAAAGAAGAGGACATTCCCCTTGAGATGCTTTCTGCCCTAGATTTTAAAAAGGAATTAAGAAAAAGGAACCGGGATGAGTGGAGAAGGCTTTATCATGAGGCCCTTTACAGTCTAATTGAAAGGTATGATTGCCCTCTTGCGGTCCTTGCCGGCTACATGTGGGTCTTAAGTGCAGAAATCTGTAAAAAGGTATCTGCCATCAATCTTCACCCTGCTTTACCAGGTGGGCCAACCGGTACCTGGCAGGAGGTGATTTGGAAGCTTCTTGAAATGGATGCCGAAAAAACCGGTGCCATGATGCATCTTGTAACCCCTGAGCTTGACAGAGGCCCTGCCATTACCTTTTTTGCCTTTTCTATTAGGGGGAAGGGCTGGGATAGGCTTTGGTCTGAATTTTATGACCTTAAAGAAAGACATGGCCTTTTAGGGGTTAAGGAAAAAATAGGGGAAAAGCTTCCGCTTTTTAAAAAGATCAGAAAAGAGGGCGAAATAAGAGAGCTTCCATTGATAGTTGAGACCTTGAGGTCCTTTTCCCTTGGAAGGCTAAAGGTCTCAAAGGGGCAGATTTTGGACAAAAAGGGAGATGTCCTTACATCCCCCCTTGACCTTTCAAAAGAGGTCGATAGCCAGATTTCAAAATGAAAATCGATACCCTTTCCCTTTTAAATGGTGACCTTGTCCTAAACAAGGATTTTAAATCCATCCTTTTTGAAAACAATCTTAAAAAACCAGAGGCCTTCTGGACCATTGAGGATGAGCCTGTAAAAAAGGTCTTAAAGGAAAGGGGAACAGGAAGGTTTTATTTAAAGGGAGAATCTGGAAAAGGCATTGAGTGCTACATAAAAAGATATACCCCAATACCTTTTAAAAAAAAGATAAAGGATTTCTTAAACCTCAAGTTCAGGGTCTTTGATGCCTTTAATGAGTGGAGGGCCCTTTTGGCCTTTCATGAAAATCTTCTTCCAACCCTTATTCCAGTTGCTGCTGGAAGGCATTTAAAGGGAACATTCTGCGTAACCTTGGGATTAAGGAATTATCAAAGGGCCTCTGACCTTCTTAAGGAAGATAGTGGACTTGACAGAGATAAAAGGCGGATTCTTATCTCAAATATAGCCATTTATGCTGCTAACATGCATAATAAGGGGTTTGCCCACCAAGACCTTTATCTAGTTCATTTTTTCATAAAGGAAGATTTAACACCCTATTTAATTGACCTTCAAAGGGTAATAATCCAAAAGGATTTAAGAAGAAGGTGGGCAATTAAAGATCTGGCAGAGCTTCTTTTTTCAGCAAGACTTGTAATGTCAGATGAGGAAACAGAGTTTTTGATAGATGAATATTCCAAGGAAATTGGCTTTGACATTAGAAAAGATAAAAGGCTTTTTAGGGAAATTGAAAAAAGGGCCAATAGAATAATGGCAAGATATAAAAACGCTTAGCAGCCTAAAAGGTCAAGGGCAATTTTAGAGGCCTCAGAAACGCTTATCTTTTTAACCTCATCTTCTATAAAAAGCTCAACTTCCCTTTTATCAGAAAGCCCTTTTTGTATCTTCTGGCAAAAGGTTTTATCTCCTGAATACCCTATGGCCAAAGTGGCAAGGACCTTTGATGTAGGATCATTATCATCAAGATATGTGCTTACAATTTTATTGGCATTAATCTCATTGTAAATTTCTTTCTGGGACTTTGACAGTCTATAAAGCCCCCAAAGAGCCCCTCTTCTAAGGGGAAGATATTCAAGAAAATTCCCCTCCTCCCACACATAGGAAAGAAGTATCCTTGCATATTCTCTTGAAAGGCCCTTGTGGTTAGCCATTGCCTCAGCCATTGCTTCAGGCGCACCCCAGCCAATGCCGCCCGATTCGTCATTTAGACTCCACATGAGTCTTCTCATGACAATTCTTGCTTCTTCCATGTCCTTTTCCGCAAGTCTTGCCATTACTCTGCCAAAGGCCCTAATGGCCAGCCATCTTTCAAGGGCATCCGGCCTATAAAAAAAACGGATGAGGGGAGAGATAAGGGCCTTGGGAGGGGATGAATCAATAAAGTTTATAATGGCAGGAAGGTCTCCCTTTTTTAAAAGCTTCTGGAGCCTCCTGCCAATATTCTTTCTGTCCCTAAAGGAAAGGTTAGACATTTAAAATTAATTTTTATTCAAGGGGTTCCATTTCCTTTCCACAGCAAAGAGGGATAGGCTCTCCTGCCTTACAGTTTTTGTACTTATTGCATATGGCACAAAAATAGGTGCAGTCTTCTTCTACCTTTTTGTCAGAATACTGAGTCTTTCCTCCTGGAACGCCTTCTATATAAAACCTTGCCACCTTATCATGTCCAGGGACAAAGTTCCCCATGGGGACTATCTTCTTATTTTCCCCATAACAGTCAATTACAACCTTCCACAGAACCTCAAGAGAAGATTCTTCCTGGGGATTTTCAGGCATAAATTCTATTACATTTTTGTCCACTAAGATTTTCATTGGTTCAAACTACTCCTTGTAATAATTTTTTAGGAAAGGGCCTCTATGATCTTTTGGCCCATTAATATTCCGGCCTCTCTGCACCTTTTTAGGTCATCATGGGTTGGTACGTATTTCACTTTAATGCCTTCATGGATCAGCTCAAACTTCCAGTCTTCCATTGCCTTATTTAGGTGCTTTACTGACTCTCCACTCCAGCCATAGGAGCCAAAGGCAAAACCAAACTTGTTGGCAGGCCTAAGCCCCCTAAGATACATGATGAAGCCGGCCATTCTGGGTAAAAGCCCATTATTTAGAGTGGGGCTTCCAAGACATATTCCTTTGGCATCAATGACATCTGTGACGATCTCGCTTCTGTGATTTACACTTAGATCAAGAAGCTTTACGCTAACCCCTGTGGATTCAATGCCATCGGCAACGGCTTTTGCCATCATTTCGGTGCTGTGCCACATGGTATCATAAATAACCAGGGCCTTTTTGCTGCCTCTATGATGGGACCAGTCTTCATAGGCCTTTATGATCTTTCCAGGGTCCTTTCTCCAGATGACTCCATGATCCGGTGCAATCATGTCTATTTCGATGCCAGAGTCGGCCACACTTTTTAAAAGCTTTCGTACCTGCGGTGAATATAGATAGAGGATATTTGCATAGTACTTTTTGGCCTGATACATGAGCTCGGATTGATCTACCTCGTCATCATAGCGCTCGCTTGTTCCAAGGTGCTGTCCAAAGGCATCGCTTGATATCAGGAGCTTTTCTTCAGGGATATAGGAAAACATGCTGTCTGGCCAGTGCAGCATCCTTGTTTCAATAAAGGTGATGCTCCTTTTGCCAACAGAGATGGTTTCTCCGTTTTCCACCACGTGATAGGGCCAATCCTCCCTGTGAAAGTGGGAAAGAAGGTTTTTGTGTCCCATTTTTGAGCAGATAATCTTTTCAGGCTTAACCAGATCAACGATTTCGGGAAGGCATCCACTGTGGTCCATCTCAACGTGGTTTACCACGATGTAGTCGATTTTTTCAGGATCAGTTAAGGTCCTGATCCTGTGGACTAGGTCTGAACAAAGGTTCTTTTTGGCAGTATCAAAAAGAACAGTCTTTTCATCAAACATGAGGTAGGCATTGTAGGTAGTGCCTCTATAGGTAGAATAGCCGTGAAAGTCTCTTACAAGCCAGTCAACGGCCCCCACCCAGTAAATGTCCTTTTTTATCTCATAGACTTGCATTTTAATTTCCTCCAACTCCTAATCTACTGGTTCAAATTGGTCCTTGCTTGCCCCGCAGATGGGACAGCTCCAATCATCTGGAAGGTCTTCAAAGGCGGTTCCTGGTTTGATTCCAGAGTCAGGATCGCCATTTACAGGGTCATAAATGTAGCCACATATCTGGCATCGATACTGTTTCATGATTTCACCTCACTTAGTTTCAAGCTTTAGATTGAATATGGCCTTCCTTAACAGAACCTTCTCCAGCCAATGGTTTGAACATTGCTTTGGTGGCGCCGCAGATGGGACAGCGCCAGTCATCCGGTAGTTCTTCAAAGGGGGTTCCTGGCGGGATTTTTCCCTTCCTGTCCCCCTTGTCGGGATTATAGATGTATCCGCAATTGACTGTTTGACATTGATACATTTGTTCTGCTGTTGCCATGACTTCTCCTTTTTCCGTATAAGGGGTTGTTTTATTCCTTAGCTGGCATGGGAACAGGAAGCGGCCTTTGGCCAAGTTCTCTATCCACCATGAAGAGTCCGCCGCCTTTTCCATCTGAGCCTCCTGCAAGCTTAAGCTTCTGGACTACAGCACTGGCAGAGGCCTCTTCCTCAACCTGTTCGCTTACAAACCACTGGAGGAAAATCTGGGTAGCATGGTCCTTTTCCTCTATGGCGAGGTTCATAAGATCATTAATGAGGCTTGTAACATACTTTTCGTGCTCGTATGCGTGTTCAAAGACTGCAAGGGCAGAATCCCATTCCTGGGGCGGAGTCTTAATGGATTCGAGAAGGACCCTTCCACCACGCTCTATGACAAAGTCATAGATTTTCATGGCATGAATCATCTCTTCCTGGGTTTGAGCCTTCATCCAGTTTGCACAGCCTTCAAGGTCAACACTTTCAAAGTATGATGCCATTGAAAGATAAAGATAAGCTGAATAAAGTTCTGCATTTATCTGCTTGTTGAGTGCCTTTTCCATTCTTTCACTAAGCATTTTAACTCCTCCACAGTCCATGAAGATTGCAATATGCACGGGCTGTAACATCTGTTGCATTTGTGCAAAAGGTAGCTTCAGGCTCTTGCCCTGGGCTCAAAAATACCCTTTGGGCAACGTCTCCTGCAATTAGCTCAATCCACTCGATATAGTGCTTTTCTTCCATTGGATGGGCAACGCTTCCAACCTTTACCTTGTAACCGCCATCAACCTTTTCGATGACAGGCACATGTTTTTCCTTGGCGGCATCCACGGTATTTTCCTCCATGAGGACCATTGGCTTTCCGCAGCAAACCAGCTGCCCCTTTCCCTCATGGACCATTTCAACCATGTTTCCGCAGATTTCACATTTATAGACTTCTAATTTCTTGGTCATAATATCACTCCTTTAACCTTTTTTATTTTAGATTACCTTTACTGTTACAGGCTCACCTATCCATGCGCCATGGAGGTTACATTCAGCTATAGCCTCAAGGCGGCATGTCTTGTTGAGCCTTATTCTGAAGTATCCATTTGGAGAGGTGTTCCCGCCAGCCTCATTTTCTAGTTCAATGGTTTCATGGCCATCCAAAAGTAGCTTTATTTCATTAATAAAGTGTTCAGGGGTGGAGGGATGTTCCACCATGAAACCAACCTTTACTTCTATGTTAAACCATTCCCCCTTTTTCACCTGGGAGGGCGCCTTAATGAGGGGAACATGCTTTTTCTCAAGCATGGAAGGTTTTTTCCTGTTGGTGAGGCGACTTAATTTCTTTTGCCCTTTGTGGCCCTTTGCCCAGGATTTTTCAACCTTGCCAGCAACAAGGGCTGCTGCCGCTGTGACTACTGCGCCTTTTACAAATTTTCTTCTTTCCATGATATCCCCCATATTTTGGGTTTTTTTATTTTACTTCAATGACCATCTTGGCAGTATTGACAAGAATTGGTCTATATTCAGACTCTGGCAGCTTAAAGAACTTGCCCACAGAACTTGGAACCTGGGCATAAAAGAGGTTGGCGTTTATGGTAAGTTTCCCCTTAGGCAAGTTAGAGGGTAGCTCCCAGACGTAGTTTTCAATCTTTGTCTCCCTTGGTCCAATCCTATAATCAACAACGGTATTATCCTTTGTGTACCACTGGCATATGGTCATCCTGCCCTTTGGATCAAAAAATGGCTTTCTGAATATCCTTGCGCCATCAGGGACATCTCCATCCCTTTTAAGGCCCTTAAAGCCCTTTATTTCCTTTATTTCTCCAATTGCCTGGTATGCATAGGTCTTTGAATTGGCAATGGTATAATCTTCGCCTTTAAAGCCCTTTGACTTTACTGGGATATGATAACTCTTTCCATTTGCGTCAATGGCCCAGACCTCAAGCCACAGCATCCTCTCTTCACTTGAGCCAGATGGTATATAATGTCCTGCCTTACCGTTAAAAAGCACCACCCTGAGCTTAAGGTTATTGCCTGTTGAAAGAGCCTTTTTATTGGCATAAAGGGCAAGATCAATAGCGCCTTTTAATTTTGAGTCTGAATGGGACCCTTGAAATACATGATGGGCAATATCAGGGCGGTTTTTGCCCATTGAGGTGGACTTTCCTGGAGCTTTGTGCATATGGCAATCCTGGCAGACAACCCCTTCCTTGGCATAAGGCCCATTTTTCCATTCACGATAGGTGGCTTTAACCCAGGCGCCATATGGACTTTGCTCATCATGGCAGGTAGCGCAAAATTCAGCACTCTTGTGGAAATTGCTAAAACGGCTCTTATGGAAGGGAGACTTTGCGTCTTTTCTTGGTCCATTTTTGGTCTTTCCTGGGGTAATTTCCCAGCTAAAGTTAAAGGGCTCTTTCTGGTTTGTGCCTGTAATATTATGACATATCTCACATGATACCCCTTCATTTGCCCTTGTGTTTTTGTCGGCAGGCTTTGGCGGAATATCTCCTGACAAAAATGCCAATGGACCATGACATGCGATACAGCCAGCCTTTACACCTGAAACCTTTTCCAGTTTTTGGGCATGGGGTAGAGCAAGCTCAAAATATTCCACCTGATCCCATGAATGGGTATAGCTTTTTGACATCATGCTGTCATTCCATTCCTGAAATATTTTCTTGTGACAGGCACCACATTTTTGGGGGCTGCTAAAGTCATCGTATTTATACTGGCCCATTTTTGCACCTATACAAAGACCTGGTAATAACAGGGCAGCCATTAAAAAGACCACTATCCTTTTAATCATCTCCTTCCTCCTTTATAAAAAATTATTGATTAGGGGCAGCAAACCTGCCCCTACAACCCAAAATTACTTGGCGTGTTTAGACAAGTATTCCTTTACTCCCTCAAAGGTTGGCTTCATGGCATCTTCGCCAGGCTTCCAGTTGGCAGGGCAAACCTCACCATGGGTTTCATGGTATTGCAATGCCTCGAGAATCCTTAAGGCCTCGTCAATATTTCTTCCCAGTGGCAGGTCATTCACCAATTGATGGCGAACGATGCCGTCCTTGTCTATGAGGAAAAGCCCCCTTAGTGAAATTCCAGCATCTTCAAGGAGCACTCCATAGGACAAAGAAATTTTCTTGGTTAGGTCAGAGACCAGTGGATAGCTTATTCTTCCCACTCCACCTTCTTCAATTGGGGTTTCCCTCCACGCAAAATGGGTGTAGGGTGAATCCACTGAGATGCCAAGGATCTCGCAGTTCTTTTCTCTGAATTTTTCTGCCGCCTTGTCCAAGGCGATTATCTCACTTGGTCAAACAAAGGTAAAATCCAAGGGATAGAAGAAGAGAAGTACATACTTTCCCTTGTAATCCGAAAGAGAGATATCCTTTATCTCTCCGCTTGGCATGACTGCCTGGGCCTTAAAATCCGGGGCTTCTTTTGTAACCATTACGCACATAGTCTTTCCCTCCTTATTTTTTGTTGATCTAAGTCCTGCAAGGTAGTTTTACTCATGCAGAATTTAGATATAAGTTAATCACCAAGTCTCAACTAGCAATTCAAAATGTGCCTTTTCATGGGCACAGGCAGGGCATTTTTCAGGTGGCTCATTCCCTTCATGGATATAGCCACAGTTTCTGCAGCGCCACTTGACAGGCGCATCCCTTTTAAAGACCTTTCCTTCCTCTATATTTTTGGCAAAGGCCTTGTAGCGTTCTTCATGGAACTTTTCAGCCACTGCTATGGCCTCAAAGACACAGGCAATCTCGTTAAAGCCCTCTTCCCTAGCCACTTTGGCAAACTCAGGGTACATTTGGCTATGTTCGTAATTTTCGCCTGCGGCTGCTTCCTTGAGGTTTTCAAGGGTTGTTCCAATCTTGCCTGCTGGGAATCCAGCCGTAATCTCTATTTCTCCGCCTTCCATAAACTTAAAGAGTCTTTTGGCATGTTCCTTTTCCTGATTTGCAGTCTCTTCAAATACTGCTGCAATCTGGATATATCCTTCCTTTTTTGCCTGGCTTGCAAAATAGGTGTACCTATTTCTTGCCTGGGATTCGCCAGCAAAGGCCTTTAAAAGATTCTTTTCAGTCTCGGTTCCTTTTAGGGATCTGCTCATATCTTAACTCCTTTTAATTTTTTGTTTTTATTTAGGCGCTAACAAGGTTCTTTCCGGCCTCAGTAATCTGGTATCTGCACCTTTGAGGGCTTTCAAGAAGGCCCTTTTTCTTTAGGGCGCTGATGCGACAGCTTAAGGATTTTGATGGAATGCCTGTGGCCTCAGAGATGTCTTTTGTCGCAACAGGTCCTTCCATCTGGGCAACTGCCTTAAGTATCTTTTCCTGCTCTTCAGTAAGCTTTATTTCCTTGTTCTTTTTTGAACCGCATTTGCAACCCATATTTTACCTCCTTATATATTGTATTTTAAATTTTTATTTTTCAATTATTTTTATTTGCTTCTTCTTCCTGGCATTGTGGGCAAAGCCCCATAAACTGCAATCTTTCTCCAAAGATTTTATATCCCTTTGTGTCCTGGATTATTTTTTTTAGATTAATGTCCTGTGCAGTTTTAATATCTGCTATTTTCCCACATCTTATGCAAAAAACATGGCTGTGTGGTGAAACATCTCCATCAAAGCGTTTTTGGCGACTTCCGTATTCAATTTTATTAATTATTCCTGCATCAGAAAGCTGTTCGAGGTTTCTGTAAACAGTGGCAAGGCTTATTCTGGGTAGCCTTTTTCTAACCAGCTCAAAAAGCTCATCTGCAGTAGGATGGCTTTTGGTCTTTTTAAGTTCTTCTAATATTATTTCTCTTTGATTTGTAATTCTCATTAAATACTATATCCTTTTTGATAATAATTATCATATTTGGTATTTTAAAGCCCTTTTTGGATTTGTCAAGTAAAAAAGATAAAAAAAGTCAAATTTATTATGTTTTTTGTTGAAGGTTTTTTGAGAGAAAACTTTAAAGGAGTGAAAAGGATCTTAGGATTTCTGCAAGTCTAGGGTCTTTTTGGGCGTATTCCTTTAGAGCTTCCAAAAGTTTTTGGAGTTTTTTCTTATCCTTGGTGATATCATCTTCCATGATTTTCACCTTGTCTTCAAATGGTCTAATCATGGTTCGTCTGTCCCAAAGTGCAAAGCCTATTGTGATTACTACAATTGAAACAAAGGCCCCAAGCATTGCAATTAAAAGATTCTGGATAAACTCTAAGTGTTTGTTCGTATCGAAACGAAGTTCATCAATCCGTTTATTTGTGTCAAAGCGAAATTCTTCCAGGCGTCTGTTTGTATCAGCTCTAAGGATATCAATCTTTTTATTTATATCTAGTCTAAGATTTTCAATTCTTTTTTCAATCAGCTCAAACCGTTTGTCCATCTGTTGAAATCTTTTTTCAATCAACTCGAATCTCTTGTCAATTTGCTCAAATCTTTTTTCAATGAGTTCAAATCTCTTGTCAATCTGATCGAACCTCTTATCTACCTGTTTAAGGCGCTCATCTATTCTTACCAGTAGATCACGGTCTTTTTGAGAAAAGGTATTTTTTTGAGCAAATGAAACAGTTGGAAGGAGTAAATGACATAAAAGAGATATTAATAGAAAAAGAAGAGCAGAATTTTTCATGCTGGCCTTCCTTGTAGATTTATCTTAATATTATTAATAGACAGGCCAAAAAGCAATATCCACAGATTTGTTGCAACAATTTATCTTCTAATAATTAATAATTTCTACTATTAAATTATGTGCCTTAGTGGTGAGCCTAAATTCTTACTTGGGTAATTGACTGGAATTTTTTTAGTCTTACCGTCCTCTATCGCTCTGCTCGCTACAAACCTTCAATGCGTCCTAGGGGCCTAAGAAGATATAGCTTATTTGAAGGTTGAATTGAATATTTTATCCTTTAAAGATAAATAGTAGTGATTTTGTTTGGAATAAAACTTATAAAAGGACACATAGAAAAATTTATGTGTCCTTTTCATTTTTTGAGCTTTTTATTCTTCTTTTACCAAGTTAAGGTTAATGTATTTGCTGCGGTATCACCAGAAACTGTGGCTCCAATAAGGAATGAATAAACACTGCTAGCTGCACTGATGGAACCTATGTATTTACCACTACTGAAATCATGAGAGCCTTGTATTGTTACGTTTTGTGGAGGATTCTCACCTTTAACAAAAATCGTCATGGTTATCATAGCTGTATTTTGAGCATCAGTCCCTCCATAAGTAACTCGCCTAGTAACTACATAATCTCCAATATAATTACCATTAAGATAAACCTTTCCTCCTTCATGCTGCCACCTTCCGGCAGTATCGTCAACATTTTTTAAGGTATTTCGATTTAAATATAGTGTCACAGAGTCCGCATAGGCAAAGCTCGAAAGGCTAAACAATAGCGCAGACATTGTCAAAAGATAAAGAATTGTTTTTACCATATTAACTTTCATTGTTCGTACCTCCCTTAGGGATATTTTTGTTGCAAATTTCTAATTATAGTATTACCTATACTTTAATTGGTCAAAATGTCAATTGTCATCGAGCCTATTCTAAAAAGGAGACTGCGCTGATCTTGGACTGTATTAGCGAGTTTGTTTAATATAAATAAATCAAAATCAATATTTCAAAAATCGCAGCAAGATTGAAAGCGGCTTAGTGGACAAGTCCAAAAATGCCGAAATACAGTGAAACGAAAAGAATTAGATAAATTAAACTGGTATAATCAGTCGTTTTAGTTGCAGCCAATCAGTTCCAATCCTAGGCTGCAGTTGCTTGCCTTCCTTGGGCTTGCCATGCCAATAAATTCTATTACTTTTAAGCCATCAATGAAAATTAAATCTAGTATTATAGAAGTTGAATTAAAAAAGGGTCCTGATATTTTGGATATTACAGATGAAATTAAAAGGCTTTTATTGGACTCTCGAATAACAGAAGGGATTTGCTCTCTAAATTGTATAGGTTCAACAGGTTCCTTGACAACCATTGAATTTGAGTCTGGTGTCATTGAGGATTTAAAGTCTGCCATAAATAGGATTGCCCCGCCCGATATGGAATATAAACATGAGCTTGCCTGGCATGATGGAAACGGTCACAGCCATGTACAGGCTGCACTTTTGGGGCCTAGCCTTACCATTTCCATTAAGGCCGGAAAGCTTCTTTTAGGCACATGGCAGCAAGTAGTAGTTATCAATCATGACAATAGACCGAGAAGAAGAAAAATAGCCTGTACCCTAATTGGAAAGTAACAATATGTCAAAAAAAGAAGAAAATGTGTCACGCCTTTTTGTTAAGGGAAAAGAGATAATTATTGTTGGAACAGCCCATATATCGCGTGAATCAATAGAATTAGTAAAAGAGGTTATAAAGGAAGAAAAACCCGACTGTGTATGTGTGGAGTTAGATGAAAAAAGATACAAGGCCATAAGCCAAAGGGATAAATTTGAATCCCTTGATATTAAAAAGGTAATTAGGAAAAAGCAGCTTACCACCTTAATGGCCAACCTTATCCTTTCTTCCTATCAGAAAAAGCTTGGTGAAAGGCTTGGAGTTCTTCCAGGCTCAGAGCTTATAGAAGCAGTAAATTGTGCAAAAGAACTCAATATTCCTGTTGAGCTTTGTGATAGAGACATTCGAACAACTCTTTTAAGGGCCTGGCGTCTTACACCTTTCTGGAAAAAGGGAAAGCTTATTTCATCCCTTGTTCTAAGCATCTTTGACGATACAGAGGTTACAGAGGAAAAGCTAAGGGAGCTTAAAAAATCAGATGTTATATCTGAACTTATGGCAGAGCTAGGCTCTGCCATGCCTGAGCTAAAAAGGGTGCTCATTGACGAAAGGGATACATTCTTAGCCGAAAAGATAAAGGGATCCAAGGGGGAAAAGGTTGTTGCAGTAGTAGGCGCAGGCCACGTTGAGGGTATCAAAAAGGCCCTTCTAGAAGATAGAAGCAAAGATATTCCTGAAATTTCCACTATCCCCCCGGCTTCCCCTTACTTTAAGGCAGCAGGCTGGGCAATTCCTGCGGTCATCATCGGCTCCATCATAATTATTGCCTTTCAAAGGGGCGGGCAGGTAGCGGGACAAAACTGCATCTACTGGATACTTGCTAATGGGATTGCCTGCGCTCTTGGCGCAGTGGCTGCCCTAGCACATCCTTATACCATTGCCACAGGTTTTATTGCCGCTCCCATTACAAGCCTTACCCCAGTGATTGGTGCAGGTTATGTTACTGCCTTTGTCCAGGCAGTTGTGCGGCCCCCACTTGTAAAAGAGATTAAAAACGCTTCAAAAGACATTACGACACTTAAGGGGTGGTGGACAAATAACCTTTTAAAGGTCTTTTTGGCCTTTCTCCTTCCAGGAATAGGCAGCATGATTGGCACTTGGCTTGGGGGATATAAGATAGTCAGCAATCTTTTTTAAATTTTTTTCAAACCGTCTTTAAAAATTCCTTCTTGTCTCAATCGTATTTCTTAATAACTCCTTGATATAATTTGCTTTTTTGGGCCTTTTCTTCCGGGGCATGGCTGTTGCTCAATTGAGACTAAACAGCAAATTGCCGACCGGAGGATATAGATATGAAGGGCCTAAGGACAAAAGAAAATACAAAGGATAACAAGAAGTTATTTGTTGGTTTTGAAAATATCGCCAAATCTAAGACAAAATTTTTTGATAAAAAACTTAAAAATTTTTCATTAAAAATTTTTCTGATTGCCTTGGCCCTTTTTGCCTTCCTACCAGAAATTATTTGGGCAGCTAGTGTAACCCTTACCTGGAACAGAAATACCGAACCAGATGTTGCAGGCTATGTGGTCTATTGGGGAACAAAGCCAAGGAGTGAAGAAGACTATCCCAATTCCGCCAAGATAAATGATAATAAAAACGATGGGACACCTATCTCTTATACTGTCGAAGGCCTAGAAGAAGGAAAGACCTATTACTTTGCGGTAAAGGCCTTTGATGCAGAAGGGCTTTACAGTGACTATTCCGAAGAGGTTTCAGCTACAATCCCCGCCTCTGATAGTGGTTCTGGAGAAGATAACCAATCTGGTAATAATTCCGAAGAAGGTAGCCAGTCTGGTGGAAATTCAGGAAGTTCAGAAAATCAAGATTCCGGGAATGAGGGAGGAAATGGCGGGGGAGAAACAATTCCGCAGTTTATAAAAAGGATAAATTTTCAGTCTTATCGCAGTTGGGAAATACCGGAGGGATATGAGAAGGACACAGGGGAGGTATATAGTGAACAGCG
>JALXCD010000115.1 GCA_026991135.1 Deltaproteobacteria bacterium
GTCTTTGGTTTACTATTGTCAAGGCTATAACTTTGCATCTCATTAAGGTTGACAAACTAAAATTAATATTTAAAATTACCACTCGAAAATTAAAGAGTTTTGATCCCCGGTAGCTCAATCGGCAGAGCGGGTGGCTGTTAACCACTAGGTTGGCGGTTCAAGTCCGTCCCGGGGAGCCAGAAAGAATCTGTCTTACAAAAGGCAGTTTAAAATTTACCGGGTCCTGTCAGATAATCTGTCAGGACCTTTTTTTATTTATGTCAAGCTTGCAATATTCATTAATTTATTGACCTTACTTGATACAAAGGGTAGCTTAGCACAAACTCAGTTTATTCCATAAATTTAAAATTTAAGAGTTTAAAAGCATGAAGGATGACAAAGGCCTTTATTATTACCCTATTCTTGAGAATAAAAATCTTAGGATGTATATCCGACTTGGGCAAGACGATGTAGAATTCCGGATGTGGGATCAAGAAGATGAAACCTTGTGGGAAGAACATGGTTGGGTGCCATATAAGGCTATTCTTGAGGCAGCTGATCTTTACAAAAAGGAAGGAAGGAAAGGAGCCGCACCTATCCACCTTTATGATATTGAAATAGCCTTAAGGTTATTAAAGGATGAATTTAGAAGGCGGTAGGATAAATGGAAGAGTTTTATTGGAAAAACTTTTTTGAAAATGTTCCAAAGGAAATATCAAAACTTTTCCAGGATGAACTTTTCCCTTGGCAAGTTCTTGATGGTCTAAAGAAATTTCTAAGGAATAAAATTGCCCCAAATCTTCCAGATGGTGTAGAGCTTGGAGTGCCCCTTTCTTCACCTTTGGTACTTTTACCTGGCGGTTGGATAAAAGAGGGCTTTGAACTGGTATGCAATGATGATTCAAAGGGAAAACTTGAAGTTTGGATTGAAGGAGAGAGGATTACTGATGCCACTCTGGTATGTGCCGGCGTAATCTTTGGAGATTCAAGGGTTCAAATTGGAAAAGGGGTCTTGATTGAGCCAGGTGCCATGATTAAAGGTCCTACAGTTATATTGGATAATACTCAAGTGCGCCAAGGTGCCTATTTAAGAGAAGACTGTTTGATTGGCCCTGAATGTGTGGTTGGACATGTAACTGAGATAAAACATTCTATCTTTTTAAAAGGAGCGAAAGCAGGTCATTTTGCCTATATTGGAGATAGCATCCTTGGAAATGACGTCAATCTTGGTGCAGGAACAAAGCTTGCTAATCTTAAATTTGCCGCTGGAACTGTAAAGATTAAGACTCAAGAAGGGGGAGTCCTTGACACAGGGAGAAGAAAGATTGGGGCAATTTTGGGAGACAGTGTCCAGACAGGATGTAATTCTGTAACAAATCCGGGATCTATTGTAGCACCTGGATCCCTTATTACCCCAAATTCAACAGTTAGGCCTGGCTATTATGGGCCTAAAAGCATAATTAGATAAAGGAGACTGTTAATGAGAAAATTTAGTATTTTGTTTTTTGTCTTTGGCCTTGTTTTTTTGATTAATAATAGTGCATTTTCCAAGGAAGATGCTGCTGGAAAAGAGGTTCTCGCAAAGGTCGGAAAATATACCTTAACCCTCAAAGAGTTCAATGAGCAGGTAAAATCCCTTCCTCCGCAGCTTCAAATGGCCATTGCCAAAAATCCACAGCTTAAGAAGCAACTTTTAAAAAGATGGGTTGATTTGACACTTATGGCTTTGGAGGCAAGAAAAGAAGGCTATCAAAATAGGCCTGATGTGAAGAGGCGAATCGAAGAAGTGATAAATGCCCTTTTGGCTCAGGAGTATATCAGGAAAAACATATCTGATCCGGCAAACGTAAGTGATAAAGAGATCAAAGACTATTATGAAAAACACAAGTCTCAATTTATGCAGCCTGAACAGGTTAAGGCAAGCCATATCTTAATTAGAGTTCCATCTGGTGCAGATAATAAAAAATGGAATGAGGCAAAGAAAAAGGCCCAAGATATCAGGAAACAGATTATGGCAGGTGAAGATTTTGCCACCCTTGCAAAAAAATATTCGCAAGATCCTGGTTCAAAATCCCGTGGCGGTGATCTTGGATATTTTAAAAAAGGGCAGATGGTTCCTGATTTTGAAAAGGCAGCCTTTTCCCTAAAAAAAGGAGAGGTTAGCCAGCCTGTCAAGACCACCTTTGGATATCATATCATCAAAGTTTACGACAAAAAACCTGCCAAACAAAAGAGTCTCAAAGATGCAAAACAAGAAATAAGACAAATGCTTTTACGTAAAAAGCAGTTTAAGCTGAGAGATGAGATTATTGCCAAGCTCAAAAAGAAATATAAGGTAGAGGTTCATAAGGATCTTTTAAAAAAGGCAGAGGTTAAAGGGAACGTTCACACTAGTAAAAAATAGTTTTTAACAAAGTTGTATTAAAAGGGGCGTAAATCTTATCAGTTTTTTCGCCCCTTTTTCTTTTTAAAAAGTTTTGTAACTTAAGTAAGTTATGCACTGCGGTGTCATTTTTTTCTCTAAAATACTTTGCAAATTTATAGATAAATTGTTACATTTCTTTGTTACTATGCGAATTTTAAGGAGTTATTAAATTATCTTTACCTTGGAGGTTCAGGTGAAAATCACTTTTGATCCAGATATTCCTGCCGATATCCAGCCTCAAATAGAGGAATTAATCAAGGATTCTGTAGAGGGGAAATGCGAATGCGGTTCTGATGAAATATATGTGTCTATCATAGATAACAAACTCATAGATGTTAAATGTTACGACTGTGGTAATAGCTTTTTCGAAGCAGAGATAGATATCGAAGAGGAATAGCTGGATGATCATTTAAGAGATCCATGCAAGGGAGGAGCAGGAACAGATGTCCAAAATAAAAATTGCCGTTGCAGGAGTTGGTAATTGCTTTTCTTCGCTTTGGCAAGGCATAAATTATTACAAAGATAAAACTCCTGAAGAGGCAATAGGCCTCATGCATTGGGAGATTGGGGGGTACAAGCCAGGTGATATAGAAGTAGTGGTAGCCTTTGACATAGACAAAAGAAAGGTCGGAAAAGATGTGAGTGAGGCCATTTTTTCCCCTCCAAACTGTACCACTATATTTTGTAAGGACATTCCAAAGACAGGTGTAAAAGTCCAGATGGGAAGGGTGCTTGATGGCTTTTCCGAGCACATGAAAAACTATCCTTATGAACGCACCTTTGTCCTTTCTGATGAACCAGAGCCCAGCAAGGAAGAAATTATTAAGAGTCTAAAGGAGTCTGGTGCAGAAATACTTTTAAACTATTTGCCAGTTGGTTCTGAAGAGGCAGTAAGGTTTTATGTGGATTGTGCCCTAGAAGCAGGAGTGGCATATATTAATAACATGCCTGTTTTTATAGCAAGTGACCCGAAATGGGCAGGTAAGTTTGAGGCAAAAAATATTCCAATAATAGGGGATGATATTAAATCACAACTAGGGGCTACTATTACACATCGAACTCTTGCAAATCTTTTTAAAAGAAGAGGGGTGAAGCTTGAGCGAACCTATCAGCTAAATACTGGTGGAAATACGGATTTTTTAAATATGCTTAATCGTCATAGGCTTAAGTCTAAAAAGCTCTCAAAGACAGAGGCAGTTCAGGCAGTTCTTCCTCAACCCCTTTCACCGGAAAATATTCATATTGGTCCAAGTGATTACGTCCCGTGGCAGAAGGACAACAAAATTGCCTTTATCAGAATGGAGGGAAAGCTTTTTGGAGATGTCCCAATGAATCTGGAACTGAGGCTTTCAGTGGAAGATTCCCCTAATTCAGCAGGTGTTGCCATTGACTCCATAAGGTGCTGCAAGATTGCTCTTGAAAGGGGAATTGGTGGAGTGCTTACGTCACCTTCCGCTTACTTCATGAAACATCCACCCATCCAAATGACCGATGATCAGGCCTATAAAAATACAGAGGAATTCATAAAAGGAAATCTTGAAAGATAAGTAAACACTTCAAAAAGATATTTAAAGGGGCCTTTGGCCCCTTTTTTATTTTTAAAATTTTTTTATTACAGCCTTGACTCCCACCTTTTAATGCTTACTGTAAGGATAAAAAGATTGGTAGGTTGTTAAAAATATTAGATATTTTAGAAAATAAAGGAGGGTAGAACCATGCTTAGACCCTGGTTTTCTCTAAGCGATCCGATATGGCAGGACTTTGACAGGTTAAACCGTGAAATGGAAAGAATCTTTAATGAAAACTATTTTTCTCCAACAGTTTCATCCAGTCAAAGGGTGGCAATTCCGGCAGTAAATATCGGAGAGACTGCCGATAAGATCTATATATATCTTTTTGCGCCAGGTCTTGATCCAAAGGACCTGGATCTAACCATAGAGAAAAACATGCTTACCATTTCTGCAGGAAGGGATACCTCAAAGGAGCTTGAGGAAGACAAAAAGGTAACAGGTTATTACAGAAAAGAGCGGTTTAGCGGAAGGTTTAGAAGAGTAATTGCCCTTCCAGAAGGTCTTGATACCTCAAGCATCGATGCAAAGTATTCCAATGGAATACTGGCGATCACCATTAACAAGAAGGAAGAGGAACAGGCCAAAAAGATCGAGGTAAAGGTTTCCTAAAAGTTTAAAAAGGAGGTGAAAAGATGGCTGATGTAAAAGGAACTGAGATGGCTGTAAAGGAAGAAAGGACGCCGGTTCAGGAGCAAAAGACTAGGCCGGTGGTAGTCACCCCGCCTGTTGACATATATGAATTGGAGGACGGTGTTGTCCTTTTTGCAGATATGCCAGGTGTGCCAAAGGACAAAATTGATGTTGAGGTTGACAAAAATGTCTTAACCATAAGGGGTGAAATTGGTCAGGTTGTACCCAAAGATATTACCCCTCTTTATGTGGAATTTAACGGAAAGGCCTATGAAAGGGCCTTTACCCTTGGGCCAGATGTGGATGTGTCAAAGATCGAGGCAAGCATGAATGCAGGTGTCTTAAAGATATTCCTGCCAAAGAGCGAAGAGGTGAAGCCAAAGAAGATAGAGGTAAAAGTGGAATAAGTGGCCTAAATACTGGACAATAGTTCCATTCATATTAAACTAAAGGGGATTATTGATTAATCCCCTTTTTTATTTTTGTTTCAGGAGATAGATGGCTATGGGTGAAGTGAAGAGTCTTATCGCAGACATGGCAAAAAGGGCAAAAGAGGCATCCAGAAAGGTTGCAATACTTTCAACTGATTTGAAAAACAAAGTGCTTCTTTCAACGGCACAGAGGCTTTTGGATTCAAAAAACAGTTTGCAGGAAGAGAATAAAAAGGACCTTGAAAATGGCAGAAAGAAAGGGCTTTCTGATGCCTTTTTGGACAGGCTTGAGCTTTCTGACAAGGTCATTGAATCCATGGCCCAGGGGCTTAAAGAGGTGGCATCCTTTCCTGATCCGGTAGGTGAGGTGACTAGGATGTGGAAAAGGCCAAATGGTCTTTTGGTTGGAAGGGTAAGGATCCCCCTTGGCGTCATCGGAATGATATATGAATCCAGACCTAATGTCACAATAGATGCAGCAGGGCTTTGTTTAAAGGCGGGAAATGCAGTGATTTTAAAGGGAGGCTCTGACGCCATCAATTCAAATATTGCCCTTTCAAGGATACTTCAGGATGCCCTTTCTGAGTTCGGTGTTCCTCAAGAGGCGGTCCAGGTCATACCCACAACAGATAGAAGTGCTGTAACTGAGCTTCTTTCAAGGGAGGAGGAGATCGATCTAATCATTCCAAGGGGTGGCGAAGGGCTCATAAGATTTGTGGTGGAAAATTCAAAGATTCCGGTTCTAAAGCACTATAAGGGCGTTTGCCATTGCTACGTGGATGAAGATGCAGATATTGATATGGCCGTTGAGATATGTTTTAACTCAAAGGTTCAAAGGCCTGGGGTTTGCAATGCAATGGAAGGGATGCTTGTCCATGAAAAAATCGCCAAGAAATTTCTCCCGCGGATAGGAGAAAGATTCAAAGAGGCAGGAGTTGAGATAAGGGGATGCCCAAAAACGCTTTCAATCCTTCCCTATGCTGTTGAAGCCAAAGAGGAAGACTGGGGTGAGGAATTTTTGGCCCTAAAGCTTGTGGTAAAAGTGGTTTCTTCTATGGATGAGGCCATGAAATATATAGAAAAATATGGCTCAAATCATACTGAGGCTATAATCACAAAAGACTACCAGAGGGCAAGGCGGTTTTTGAATGAGGTTGACGCATCCTTAGTGCTTGTAAATGCTTCTACAAGGTTTAACGATGGAGGTCAGCTCGGGCTTGGCGCAGAAATAGGCATAAGCACTTCAAAACTTCATGCCTATGGTCCAATGGGCCTTGAAGAGCTTACTACTACCAAGTTTATTGCCTTTGGAGACGGACAGATCAGGACATAGGCTAAAAAAGATTGGCCTTTTTGGCGGGACCCTTGATCCGATCCATATCGGCCATTTAAGAGCGGCCGAGGAGGTTTATGAGAGGCTCGGACTTCATCAAGTATGGTTTTTGCCCGCCCCTATGCCTCCTCATAAGCTTTCTGCAGGTTGCACAAGTTTTGAAAAAAGGCTCAAGATGGTGGAGCTTGCAACAGAGGGCCTAAGTCATCTGAAGGCAAGCAATCTTGAGCAGTTTAGAAAGGGCATATCCTATTCAGTTGACCTTTTGCGTTTTATTAGAGAAAATCAAGAATTTAAACACATAATCCCCTTTTTCATAGTGGGGGCCGATGCCTTTTTGGAAATAGATACATGGAAGGAATTTAGAGAGATACCGAGGCTTTCAAACCTGGTGGTAATTACTAGACCCCCTTTTAAAAGGTCAGATATAATCGAAAAGGCCTCCACAGTTTTCCCTGAATACCAAATAACATCACTTGAAAATGAAAAGGTCAATGGTGATTTTAATAAAAGGTTGTTAATTGTGCCTGTAACTCCGCTAGGCATTTCATCAACTAAGATAAGGGATTTAGTAAAAAAAAATAAGTCAATAAGATTTTTAGTAACTCAAAAGGTACAGGAATACATTATGGCAAATGGACTTTATGTTTTAGACAAAAGGAGAAACGCCACAGGAAATTCTCCAAAAGATTCAGACAACTCTGTTGACTCAAGTTTTGAAATGGCCAGGGAGATTTATAAGTCAATACTTGACAACAAGGGAGAAGAAATTGTTGTCCTCGACATGAGAGGCACTTCTCCCCTGGCAGATTTTTTTATCATTGCCCAGGGTCGATCCACCAGGCATGTTCAAGGCATGGCCAACAGGATGAGACGCGATCTTAGCAAAAAAAAGATAAAGTGCAAAAGCGTTGAGGGAGAAGAGGAAGGAAAGTGGATCCTTATGGATTTTGATGATGTTGTAGTTCACCTTTTTTATGAGCCTGTAAGGAGTTTTTACGATCTTGAAGACCTGTGGATCGAGGCGCCAAGGATGATAATGATGGGCGGGGCCTTGGTAAGGGAGGAAGACCATGAAAAGCAAGATTAGACCTGTAATGCTTGTAATAATGGATGGATGGGGATGGAGAGAAGAGACAGATGGAAATGCCATTCGCCTTGCCAGGACCCCAAATCTTGATGCCTACTATGAAAAATATCCCTTTACACTTCTTACCGCCTCCGGAACCGCAGTTGGACTTCCAGAAGGCCAGATGGGAAATTCAGAAGTGGGGCATCTTAACCTTGGTGCAGGTCGGATTGTTTATCAGGACCTTACCAGGATCAATATGGCCATAGAAGATGGAAGCTTTTTTAAAAACAAGGTCCTTTCTGACATTATGGAAAAGGTAAAGGAGTCCCCTTCTTCGAGGCTACATCTAATGGGGCTTGTTTCTGATGGGGGTGTACACAGCCAGCTTGAACACCTTTATGCCCTTTTGGAGATGGCAAGAAAATTGGGCATAGGAGAAAGGGTCTGTATCCATGCCTTTATGGATGGAAGGGACACTCCCCCAACAAGTGGAGCAGAATACATAAAGGTGCTTTTGGAAAAGACAAGGGAAATAGGCTCTGGAACAATCGCCTCCATCTGCGGAAGATTTTACGCAATGGATAGAGACAAGAGATGGGAGAGGGTGGAAGAGGCCTTTAGAATGCTTGTGAATGGAGAGGCTATAATAGAAAAGGACCCCGTAGAGGCGGTCAAAAGGGCCTATGAAAGGGGGGAGACCGATGAATTCATAAAGCCCATTATCATTGAAAATGAGGTTTGTTTTCAAAAAGAAAAAGGCCCAATAGGGGATGGAGATGCAATCTTTCATTTTAATTTTAGGGCAGACAGGGCAAGAGAGCTTACAAGGGCATTTACAGAAAAGGAGTTTACCTTTTTTGATGTTAGCCAGCGGCCAAGGCTTTTGGCCTATGCCACAATGACGCGATTTGACGAGACTTTTGATCTTCCTGTTGCATTTCCGCCAGAGCATTTAAGCCACATCCTTGGAGAAGAAGTAAGCCTTTTGGGACTAAAGCAACTTAGGATTTCAGAGACGGAAAAATACGCCCATGTCACCTATTTTTTTAATGGAGGAGAAGAAGAGCCCTTTCCCCTTGAAGAAAGGATACTTATTCCCTCTCCAAGAGAAGTCCCCACCTATGACCTTAAGCCAGAGATGAGTGCGCCAAAGATAGTCGAAACCCTTTTGGAGAACATCAAAAAGGGCATCTATTCCTTCATAGTGGTAAATTTTGCAAATGGGGACATGGTAGGGCATACCGGGGTCCTGGAGGCTGCAATAAAGGCATGTGAGGTGGTTGATGAGTGTGTTGGGAAGGTGACCGAGGCCTTTAAAGAGATGGGTGGAGCAGTCATAATAACAGCAGATCATGGAAATGCTGAGGTCATGGAGCTAAAAGACGGAAGCCCTGCAACTGCTCATACCACAAATCCTGTCCCTTTTTATCTGATTGATGACACCAGACTTAATGCAAGGCTTAAAAAGGGCATATTGGCAGATGTCGCCCCCACTGTTTTAAAGCTCATGGGCTTAGAAAAACCCAGGGAGATGACAGGGGAAAGCCTTTTCTAAAAATGGAACAAGGGTCTATTTGCAAGGTAGAAGGTGTTTCAAAGGAATATTTTGTCAAAAAGGGGTTTTTTACTGGAAAGATCAGTAAAATCCAGGCACTAAACAAGGTCTTTCTGGATATTAAAAGGGATGAAATCCTTGGGATAGTTGGAGAAAGCGGTTGCGGAAAGTCCACCCTTGCAAAGGTGATCCTTGGACTGGAGAAACCCAGTGAAGGTACTGTCACCTTTAGAGGAAAATCAGTTTTTGATCTCGAAGGCAGTGAAATTAGGGACTTCAGAAAAAGGACCCAAATGGTCTTTCAGGACCCTTATTCCTCCCTAAACCCAAAGAAGACAATTTTTCAGATCATCTCAAAGCCCCTTAAGATTCATGGACTTTGTGCCAAAAGGGAGCTTAGGCATGAGGTAAAAAGGCTTCTTTCCATCTGCGGCCTTGATATGCCTGATGTCCTTGATCGATTCCCCCATGAATTTAGCGGGGGCCAAAGACAAAGGATAGGAATTGCCAGGGCCCTTGCCACAAGGCCAGAACTCGTGGTTCTGGATGAGCCAACTTCAGCCCTTGATGTCTCCATTCAGGCCCAGATAATAAACTTGATTTTGGAGCTTCAGGAAAGGGAGAAATTGAGCTGCCTTTTCATATCCCATGACCTTCAAATAGTTGCCTTTGTAAGCAAAAGGATTGGGGTGATGTACAAAGGAAACCTGGTGGAGCTTATGCCAAGTTCTATCTTTGATCTTTCAAAGAGGGGAAAAGACTCCTTGCATCATCCATATACCGAATACCTCCTGGATGCAGTCCCACTGCCAGATCCGGAAATTTCCCCAAGAAAGGGGAAGAAAACCATAGACCTAAAGCAAAGCCCTTCTATCCCCAAGGATGTGCCAGAAAAAGAAAGCCATTGTCCCTTTGTCAGAAAGTGTCCGAGGGTTCAAGAAATCTGTTTTAAAAAGGTGCCAAAACTAAAAGAGGTCGGTGAAGGACATTTTATATCCTGTCATATGCTTTAAAAATTATCTTTTTCCAAGAACGAGAGGTATTTTATGAAATTTGATGCCACGGTAACAGACCTTTTTGACCTTGACATACCAGAAAGTTACGAGGTTCCTGATATTCTTCCAGTAATGGCCTTGAGAGACATAATTGTCTTCCCATCAATGGTTGTCCCTCTTTTTGTTGGGAGAAATAAGTCAGTGGCAGCAGTAAATGAGGCCCTTACCAATGACAGGCTTATTTTTCTAGTTGCTCAAAAGGAACCCCTGATAGAAAAGCCTGCCAAAAAAGATCTCTATGACATTGGTGTTATTGCAGCAATTATGAGGACTCTTCAACTTCCGGACGGAAGGCTAAAGGTACTCATACAGGCACTCTTAAAGGGCGTAATTTCAGACATGATTCAGGAAAAGCCATTTTTTAAGGCGCGTATTGAACCTGCTGATGACAAAGAAGTGGAGATGAATGTTGAGACAGAGGCCCTTATGCGCCATGTCAGGGAACAGGCAGAAAGACTATTTAACATAAAAAATATTTTTAGTCCCGAATTGGGAACGATTCTAAGTACAGTCAATGACCCTGGAAGGCTTGCCGATGTGGTAGCGTCAAATCTCAATCTTTCAACAACTGAGGCACAGGCACTTTTGGAAATTTTTCATCCTGTTGAAAGACTTAAAAGGGTATCAGAGCTTCTTGGAAGGGAAATCGAGGTATCCACAGTCCAAGCAAAGATTCAATCTGAGGCAAGGGAGGAGATAAGCAGAACCCAGAGGGATATTTTTTTAAGGGAGCAGTTGAGGGCCATTCAAAGAGAACTTGGTGACATTGATGACAGGCAAAAGGAGATTGATGAGCTCAAGGAAAAGATAAAAAAGGCAAAGATGCCAAAAGATGCAGAAAAAGAGGCCCTTAAACAACTAAAAAGGCTTGAATTCATGCATCCTGACTCTTCAGAGGCAAATCTCATTCGTACCTATCTTGATTGGTTAGTTGAACTTCCATGGTCCACCTCTTCAAGGGACAAATTAGACATAAAACGCGCCCGAAAGATACTTGACGAAGATCACTATAACCTTGAAAAGATAAAGGAGAGGATACTTGAGTTTATTGCGGTCAGAAAGCTCAATAAGTCTGTCAAAGGGCCAATTCTTTGCTTTGTTGGTCCTCCTGGAGTGGGAAAGACCTCTCTTGGGAGGAGCATTGCAAGGGCCCTTGGCAGGAAATTTGTAAGGATATCCTTGGGGGGAGTAAGGGATGAAGCAGAGATAAGGGGCCACAGAAGGACCTATGTAGGGGCAATGCCTGGAAGGATTATACAGGGCATAAGGCGTGCTGAGACCAATAACCCTGTTTTTATGATGGATGAAGTGGATAAGATCGGGGCAGATTTTAGAGGAGATCCGGCTGCAGCGCTTCTCGAAGTCCTTGATCCTGAGCAAAATAGTGCCTTTTCAGATCATTACATCGAGCTTCCCTTTGATCTTTCAAAGGTTCTTTTCATACTTACTGCAAATGTTACAGACACCATACCTTCAGCACTTCTTGACAGACTCGAGATTCTTAGGCTTTCTGGCTACACGCCAGAGGAAAAAAGGGCAATAGCAAAAAAATACCTTATCCCAAGGCAGATGGAAGAAAATGGTCTTAAGGCCATAGAGATGTATATCTCTGATTCAGCAATCTCACAGATAATTTCAGAATACACAGAAGAGGCAGGTCTCAGGGAGCTTGAAAGACAGATAGCAACCATTTGCAGAAAGGTGGCCGTAAAAGTTGCAGAGAGTCAAAAAGGTCCCTTTAAGATCACCACTGGCAATCTTCACAAATATCTTGGGCCACCCAAATATTTGCCGGATTTTTTCAGGGAAGAAAGCCAAGTTGGTGTGGCTACTGGCCTTGCCTGGACTCCCTATGGTGGGGAGGCCATGCGAGTAGAATGTCAGGTTATGGCTGGTAAGGGAAATCTTAGTCTCACAGGCCTTTTGGGAGATGTGATGAAGGAGTCTGCCCAAGCCGCCCTTAGCTGGATTAAATCAAAGGCAGAGGAGCTTGGGATAGATGCAAAGGATTTTGACGAGCTTGATATACATATCCACGTTCCATCTGGTGCCATTCCAAAGGATGGGCCTTCTGCCGGGATTACCATGACAACCGCCCTTGTCTCAGCCCTTACAAAGCGTCCTGTAAATAAGGATATAGCAATGACAGGTGAGATAACTCTAACTGGCCGAATACTTCCAATTGGTGGACTTAAGGAAAAGTCAATTGCAGCCCTAAGGGAGGGGATTAAAACTATTATTATCCCGGAAAAAAACCTTAAAGATCTTGAGGAGATACCAAAGGCAATTAGAAAGGAACTTGACTTTAAGCCTGTCAAGGATATGAATGAGGTCTTGGAATTAACCCTTTTAGAAGGAGAAGGGAAAAGTAAAAAGGGGAAAAGAGGGCGAAAAAAGGCGAAAAAGAATGCAAAAGGTAATTAGGATAAATCAAGAAAGATTAAAAAATATATTTTTGGACCTTGTAAAGATAGACAGCCCTTCAAAGGAAGAGGGAAAGATTTCAGCCTTTATCAGGGAGTGGTTTAAAAAAGAAATTCCAGAAACCACAATTCTTGAGGATAACTCCAATGTGGAAACAGGTTCAGAGGTAGGTAATTTAATAGTAAAGATACCTGGTAATAGGGATGCCCAGCCTATCTTTTTTAACGCCCACATGGATACAGTAGAACCTGGGCGAGGGGTTAAGCCTATATTTCAAGATGGCATTTTTAAAAGTGACGGAACCACCATCCTTGGTGCCGATGACAAGGCAGCAATTGCAATTTTAATGGAAACTGCAAAGACCTTAAAAGAAAAGGGCATTTTCCACATCCCCTTTGAAATTATCCTTACAACCTGTGAAGAAATAGGCCTTTTGGGGGCAAAGTATCTGGATGTAAGTCTCATAGATTCAAAAGAGGGGCTTGCCCTTGACTCTGAAGATATTACCCAGGTCATTAATCGGGCCCCATCTGCTATAAGATTTCACGTGAGGATAAATGGAGTGTCTGCCCACGCAGGGCTTAACCCGGAAAAGGGAATCAGTGCCATAAAGATTGCCGCCTCAGCCATTTCAAAGGCCCCTCAAGGCCGAATAGATGACGAGACCACCTGCAATATTGGCCTTATTAAAGGTGGAGTGGCCACAAATATTGTGCCTGAGCTAGTGCAAGTAGATGGAGAGGTGAGAAGCCATAATGAAAAACGGTTAAAAGAGGTACAGGACGAGATAATATCTTGTTTTTACAAAGAGGTTGATGCTTTTAAACCTGAAAAGGGTGCCCTTTATCCATTTGCTACTGTTGAGGTGGAAGACGACTATCCACTGATGCATGTGCCAGAGGAAAACGAATTTTTAAAAAGAATACTTCATATAGGGGATAAAATTGGAAGAAAACTAGTTCTAGTAAGAACAGGCGGAGGAAGTGATGCAAATATCCTGAATAAAAAAGGCCTTACGACCTTGATTTTGGGAATTGGCATGCAGCAGGTTCATACTACAGAAGAATTTATAAGGCTTTCAGATATGGTTGCAACCTGTGAATTGATTGGAGAGCTTTTGAAATAAAAGCTTTTGAAATTGGCGCCCTTTACAAGTAAGGAGAAATGGAATGAAAATTTATCGCCTTCTTTCATTGTAATTTTTCTAGTTTTACTTTGTAGCCCCTATATAACAAAGGCTGCAATAATTCCTCATATCGCCATAATAACGACTTCTGACATTCAAAGCCAAATTTTTCCTGATGATAAAGGAATTAGGGAACTTACCAGAATAGCTACCCTTAAAAAAGTTAGTAGAGTCAGTCCATGCAACTTTGATGGTTTCCACGGGAGATGACTTAATGGGAACATTTTATGCCATGTTCAAGGGCAGGGTTGAGATCAAAGCAATGAATTTAGCAGGTTATGACATCGTAACTCCCGGAAACCACGAATTTGATCAAGATGTGAAAACATATTTAGATGCTATTTCAAGCGCACATTTTGAAATAGTTTCATCAAATTTATCTATTAAAAATGAAAAACTGAAGTCTCTAATCAAGCCATTTGTAATAAAGAACATGGATGGGATTCGAATAGGAGTTTTTGGCCTCATGACTCCTGATCTAAAAAGGTTTCCAATATTGGAGACGAAGTGAATGTGGATTGTAATTTAATACAGAAGACTAAAGAGATAGTATCTTTTTTGAAAAATAATAAAAAGGTTCAAGTAGTGATAGCGTTAACCCACATTGGAACAAATTTAGATAGAAAAATTGCCCATAATGTTAAAGGGATAGATGTAATAATTGGTGGACATAGCCACGAGTATATAAATGAAAGAATTAGTGGGCCAGATGGCTGGATCACCCATGTATTTCAAGCCGGCGCTGGTGGTAAAGTTGCTGGAATCCTTACCTTTAATTTTGATAATGGTGTCAAAAATGTTAAATGGCAACTTGTAAAACTCGATTTTTCACTCCCGGAAGAAGTAAGGGTTAAAGATTTTATTTCGCCGTTTTTGGAAAAATACGAGAGAAGTTTAAATACTCCCATTGGAGAGTCTCTTGTTGATCTAAATGCGCGGAAAGAGGCCGTAAGGGGTGGGGAGTCGGCTCTAGGTGACATGATTGCCGACTCATGGAGGGATTGGTTTTGCAAAAATTCTCAGTGTATTGCCTTGGTCAATGGGGGCGACATAAGAGGAGACAGGATTTATCCAAAAGGAGTTATCACCTATAAAGAAATTTTGTCTATTCATCCATTCAGAAACAGTATTTGTCTTGTGACTTTAAAGGGAAAAGATTTGAAAAAGGTTTTAGAAATAAGTGCATCAGCTCTAAGAACCAAGGGCGATGGATGTCCGGAGTGCAACAGGCCTTCAGCAGGAGGATTTTTGCAGGTGGGCGGTTTGAGAATGACTATTGATGTGTCCAAGAGGCCATTTTGTGCAGAGTATAACGGAAGAGATATTAAAACTCATCTTTAACAGTTGTCAGTGATCCTCCCCCAAAAAATTCCTTTTTACAATGAAAAATGTATCCGAGATGGTGTTATTTTGATAGATTTTTGAAGATTTTGAGATACCGCATCCAGAAGGGTGG
>JALXCD010000116.1 GCA_026991135.1 Deltaproteobacteria bacterium
TGGCTAAATATGCCTAAAGTTTTAACTGTATTTGATAACATTACTTGATTCGCAATGTATTTATGGGCATAAGCCCAACAATTTTTGAATTTAAGCACCCTTTTTCAGAGGTCTCTAGATGTATGTCATGAATTCAGTTAGATACATTTTAAAAACAGGGCAGGATGTTTGTTATGATTCTTATGGGAAGGTAATCCATTGTAAAGGAACCGGGCAAGATGGGGAATTCCAGCTTGGGCTCTGGAAAAAGGAAAATCGATTTAAAAAAATCAATTTAGATGTTGCCCTCGATAAGCTCACTGGACTTTACTGGACCATTGATGCCAATATCCACACCTATCCAATGAAGTGGCAGGATGCGCTTTTCTTTGTAAAAGAGCTAAATTCAGAAAGATTTGGAGGCTTTTCTGACTGGAGGCTTCCTAACCGAAAGGAGCTCAGAAGCCTTCTTTTTCTTCAGGCAAAAAATCCCCCTCTTTTGCCTTCACATCCCTTTAAAAATATATTTCACGGCTGGTACTGGACCTCGACAACGGCTTCCATCAATCCCAAATACAGTTGGTATTGCCACATGGGTGGGGCAAGAATGTTTTATGGCAGAAAGGACCAAGAGTTTCTCGTTTGGCCAGTAAGGGGACAAAGCCCCATTTTACCCCAGACTGGACAGTGGAAGTGTTATGATGAAAATGGCCAAGAAATTCCCTGCAAATACACAGGCCAAGATGGAGAAATAAGGGCTGGAGTAAAATGGCCAAATCCGAGGTTTTCACTTAAAAATGAATTGGTGGTAAAAGATGAGCTAACAGGTCTTTTTTGGACAAAAAATGCTGATCTTTCAGCAGGTCTTGTAACGCTTGATGAGGCCTACGGACTTGTTTTAGATATCAACAGAAAAAATTATGGCAAAATATCATCGTGGCGACTTCCCAATATAAATGAGTTGGAATCCCTTGTTGACGCATCAACTTACTCCCCATCCCTTCCACATGGCCATCCCTTTGAAAATGTAAGAGAATATTACTGGTCATCCACAACAAGCTTTTATGATCCTATTTGGTCATGGGCCCTTTACCTTTTTAAGGGTGCAACTGGGGTTGGCATGAAAAAGGGACGACATTTTTACTGCTGGGCGGTAAGTGGAAACTAAAGGTATTTAATGATATGGAAGTTCAACACTTCTTTTTGGTAAAAGCATACGATCTTGAAAGCGGGTGGAAAAAGGTAAAGGAATTTTTAAAAGACTATGAACTCATCCATTATGATGATATTAAGTTATTGAAAAATAATTCAATTTCTTCAAAAAACCCTGAATTTTAATTACTTCTTTCAAGGCTTTTAAGAAAAAATAAAAGTTTTTTAAGTGAGTCCCTTGATGAGCTAAAGGATGAAGGATATTTCACTACTGACGACTTAAAGGAGCTTCCTCAAGGCTATCTCTCAAAATTTTTACATGAGATCGTTCACTTTTTGGATGGTTTTTATGGAATTGACTCATATTTTTATAATCTGGAAGAAGGAAGTCACTGGGTTTCCACGCCACTATTAAAACAAATAAAGAAGGGAGAAAACTTCTGGCTCTTAAAGATATTGGCCAGGAACCTTTCACCAAATGAAAAAGCAAAATTCTAATTTAATTCCACGCTGACCATTTTGGAAATACCTCTTTCTTCCATTGTAACTCCGTAAAGACAATCTGCCGTTTCCATAACCCTTTGGTTATGAGTTACCAAAATAACCTGTGAATTTAAGGAAACTCTTTTTAAAAGGCTATTAAATTTTATTGTATTTGCCTCATCAAGGGGGGCATCAACCTCATCAAGAATACAAAAAGGCGTGGGCTTTATAAAAAATATTGCAAAAATCAGTGAAATGGCACAAAGGGCCTTTTCCCCTCCGGAAAGAAGAGAAAGACTCGATATTCTTTTACCAGGTATCTGAACATTGAATCTTACACCGGAGTCAAGGATTGCCTTTTCGTCACTTAGGCTCAACCAGGCCTTTCCGCCATCAAACATTGTAGAAAATACATCCAAAAGGCTTTTGTTTATTTGGTTTATGGCCTCCTTGAATTTTTTACTTGACGTCCTGTCAATCTTGGCAATAGCCTCATTTATGTCAGAAATGGATTTAAGAAGGTCCTTTTTCTGGCCTTCTAAGAATTCAAGCCTTTCTCTTTGAGCATTATATTCTTCAAGAGCTGTGAGATTTACAGGCCCGAACCCATCTAGTTTTTCTGTTATGCTTCTAATTTTTTTCTCAATATCAAAAAGCTTCTCACCCTCAACTGCCCCTGAAAATTCCTTTTTGATATGGGAAATATCCCTTCTAAATTCCTGAAGAGATTTTTCTAAAAGGTACTCCTTTTTTTCTGCAATCTTTGAAAGGGCTATTTTTATTTCATTAACTTTATTAATAATGCTTGATAATTTACTTTGTTTTTGTTGTTTTTCTTTATCAAGAAGGATTCTTTTCTCCCTCAAGATATCCATCTTTTCTGTTATCTCATCCAGGCCTTTGTTAAGGCCCTCGTAACGAATTTTAATATCTGCAAAAAGCTCTCTTTTTTCAAAAAGCCTTTTCTTAATAGCCTTTTCTTCTTCTAAAAATTCCTTTAAATGTTTTTTAGCCGATGAAAGTTCATTCTCATTATGTATTATGGAGCTCTCTAAACGCTTTTTTTCTGAAAAAAGATGCTCTTTTTTTGCAAAAAGACCTCTTTGATCCAGAAGGAGCCTATTTTTTTCCTTATTTAGCTCCAAAAGTTCCTTCTTATAAAAATCAAGTTCTTTCTTAAAATGTTCGAGCCTCTCTTTATATTCCCTTTCATCTTTAAGAAGGCGCCTTTCTTCTTCTAAAAACCCTTCAAATTCCCGGTCGATCTCGGAAAGCTCATTAAGGGCCTCATCCCTTTCATAGATAAAAAGGGAAATTCTATCATCAATTCCTTCGATCTTTGAGGTAATCCTTTGGATTAATTCTTTTTTCTTAAAAATATCACTTTTTAAGCCATTAAACTCCCTTTCTTTACTCAAGAGCCTCTTTTCCTGCTGTTTCTTGGTCTTTTCAAGAAGCAGCACCTTTTCTTTAAGGACTCTCAACCTTTTGTCTATTTCATTAAGGTCCTTTTTGAGTTCATGTATCTTTCTCTTTTTAATCAAAATATTCTCTGTCTCGTCAAAAAATACAGGCCTTATCTCTCCAAAAGGGGTCAAGATAAAACCGTCCTCGGTAATAAAGAAATTTTGGCCCTCCTTGCTGCCATAAGAATCTAAGAGTTCAAGGATGGAGGGCCGAACCTTCCAGTCTGACAAAATTTTCCGCAAAAAAGTTGCAACCCTTGTATCTCCACGTATCTTTGAAGAAAGAGAGTCTGGAGAAATCCCGGGTTCAGGGTCCTTTTCCCAGTCAAAATGATACAGTGAAAGGATTCTTAGACCTGAAAAATCTTTTCCCCCGTTCTTTATGTCCTTTAAGATTGAAAAAAGTGTCTTCAGATCATCAGGGACAATTGCCTTTAAAAGTTCATTTAGGGCTGCTTCAACAAGATCTTCATAGCCCTTTTCTACATCTATAAAATCAAATAATGGCCTTGTACCTTTGTATTTCTCTAAAAGCCTTTTAGTGCTATCCAGAAAAAGGGCCCCACTTTTAAAAAGGCCCTGAAGGGCCTTAAGCCCAATCTCTTTTTCCTTAAATTCCTCTCTTTCTCTCAAAAGACGACCCTGTAATCTATTTAATTCCTTTTCGGTCTCTTCATATTCTTTTCTTTCATAGAGGATTTCCTCTTTAAGCCTTGAAATCCTTTTATCATTTTTATCTATATCCCTTTTAAGATCTTCTTTTTCGAGCTCTAGATTTTCCCTTTGGCCTTCAAGTTCTTTTTCCTTTAAAGAAAGCCTTTTTATCTTTTCATTTAGTGTATCTCTTCTTTGGTTAAAACCTCCTATTTTGCTCCTTATTACAGAAAGCTTTGATGAAATATCTATATAACTATTTTGCAGCTCTTCCCTTTTTCTTTTAATCAAATTCCTTTTATGGCTTTTTTCCTTTTCCTTTTTGCTGATCTCCTTTAACTTTTTATCTATTTCTGAAAGTCTTTCATCAATAACTGAAAGCTCTTTTTCAATCTTTGAAATATTTTTCCCTGCATTTTTTATACGTTTTTCAAAAGAGTCTATTGAGGCATTTAAGGCCTCCTTTTTTTGACTTATTACAGCAAGGCCCTTTTCTGCCTTTGAAATGTTGGACATTAACTCATCAAGCTCGTTTTTTACCTTGGATTCCCTTTCCCTAAGCTCTTTTTCCCTTAAAAAGAGCTCCTCAAGTTCGATATCAAGTGTTGAGATTTTCAGATTTATATCTTCTATCTCTGCCTTAAAAATGTCCTTTTGAAAGGATTCTTCTTTTAGCCTTTCCTTTACCCTTTTTTCTTCTTCTGTGAGGCTTGTCCACCTTAAAATCAGTGCCTTTTTTTTCAAAACCTCTTCCTCTTCCCTTAATTTTACAAACCTCTTTGCCTTCTGGGCCTGTCTTTTAAGGGAGTTTGCCTGCCTTTTGACTTCAATTATCACATCTTCAAGTCGCTCAAGGTTCTCCTTTGTTGTCTTTAGACGAAAAAGGGCCTGGGAGCGTCTTTCCCTGTAGCGGGAGATTCCTGCCACCTCTTCCACTATCCCGCGCCGCTCCTCTTCCGTCATGTTCACAAACTCCTCAACACGCCCCTGGTCAATGATTGAATAGGCCCTTGTTCCCGCACCTGTGTCCAGAAACAAATACCGTATTTCCTTGAGCCTGCAATTTTTGCCATTTAACAAAAACCTTGAAGACCCATCTCTGAAGACCATTCGCTCTATGGAAATCTCTGAAAAGTCCTTTAACTCAGGAGGAGCAAAATCTTTACAATCATCAAGCTGAAGCCTTACTCTTGCAGCCTCAGGGGCCTTTCCGTTTCCAGAAAAGATAAGCTCTTCTATCCTTCTTGCCCTTAAAAGCCTTACATTTTGTTCGCCAAGGACAAAACGTATTGCGTCCACTATATTTGATTTGCCCGATCCATTTGGACCTACAATGGCACTGATACCTTTTGAAAAATTTATTACAGTTCGATTGGGAAATGACTTAAAACCTGAAAGGACGAGGCTTTTTAGTCTCATGCTCTTTTAGGGAAATAACTTTACCTGGTCTTTCTTCTGGCATCCTTTAAAACAAGTTGAAGGCTTTTTCTTCCCTGCCAGAAATTTATGGAAGGTGTAAATGCAAGCTCAAGCTCCCCCCAGGAAAGGTCCAGTTTATCCCCATGCCCCCATGCAACAAGATCAAGACAAGTACCTGTGGAGGTATGTTCCGGTGAGATATAAAGCTTGAGGTGTCTATCTCCAATAAGTCTTGTGCCCTTAAGGAAAAAGTTCCTTGCACAAAATAAAGGGCTTTCATAACCAGGGCCAAAGGGTTCTAAAAGCTCAAAAAATCTCAAGTAGTCAGGGCTTGCCATTTCCCTTAAATCCACCTCACAGTCTAGGGAAAGCTCCGTCTTTATGCCGTACTTTTGAATTTGCTTGCCGATAATTTCTTCAAATCTTTCTTTAAATAAAGAAAAATCTGTTTTCCTTAACTTTAGTCCTGCCGCTACCTTATGACCCCCAAACCTTGTTAGAAGCTCTTTACATCCAGTCAAGGCACTAAAAAGGTCAAGCCCCTCAGGGCATCTACCAGAACCTACGAGTTCATCCCCTTCTCTTGTAAGAAGAATAACTGGCCTTAAAACCTCTGAAATGGCCTTTGCGGCAACAAGCCCAAGGATACCCTTTTGCCATCCCTTACCAAAAAGGATATAGGAAGATCTATCCCCCATTTCTTTTATTAGAGACAAAACCTCCTCTATTAATCTTTTTTCTTCCCTTTGCCGTTCCTGGTTGTAGGCCTCAAGCCTTTCGGATAGCCTATTGGCCCTATCCCTGTCATCACAGATAAGAAGCTCAAAGGCAGTCCAGGCGCTATCCATCCTTCCTGCTGCATTAAGCCTAGGACCAATTCTAAAGGCAATGTCCCTACTTGATAATGAATAATGGTTTCCATTCCTTAGACCTGCCCTTTCCATAAGGGCATCTAGGCCTGCGCGACCTCCTTCCTTAAGGACCGATAGCCCCGCCCTTACCAGTATGCGGTTATCTTCAAAAAGGGGCATCATGTCAGAAACTGTCCCAATGGCCACAAGATCAAGATATTTTTTAAGGTTCGGGGGCTTGGTCGAGCCGAAAAAGCCCCTTTTATAAAGACTTGTCCTAAGTGCTCTAATGAGATTAAAGGCAACCCCAACACCGGCAAGTTCCTTAAAGGGATAGGGGCAGTCATGCCTTTTTGGATTTATGACTGCGCTTGCCTCTGGAAGCCTTGAAAGGGGCTCATGGTGGTCTGTTACCACCATGTCAATACCTCTTGATGTGGCATAGTCAACCTCATCAATATTTGAAATTCCGCAATCACAGGTAATTATAAGCTTGCAGCCTGAATAAATAAGCTCATCTATCCCTTTTTGATTCAGCCCGTATCCATCCCGTTCCCTGTGGGGAATGAAACATTGAGGCTTAAGTCCAAGCTCTTTAAAAAAAAGATACAAAAGGCCTGTGGCAGTAACACCATCTGCGTCATAGTCCCCAAATATCCCTATCCTTGACCTTGAAAATACATGGGGCAAAATGACCTCAACGGCCCTGTCCATGTCCTTCATGACAAAGGGGTCATTAAGGCCGGCAAGGCTTATGGTGAGATGGCTTGAAATAGCATCCTTTGTCACAAGGCCTCTATTAACTAAAAAGGCAGTGATGCTTCTGGGAAGTGAAAGCTCCCTTGACAACTGGGCAACAAGTCCATCTTTTTGGTTTCTAAATTGCCATCTGCGGTTTAATATCAGGGAAGGCATGGAGCTAAAAACTAATAGGTGAAAATCCAGGTGTCAATTAAGGCGATCGAGGTAAAGATTGATCCCAAAAAGGTCTATCTTTTAAGGTTTATTCTGGAAGGCTATGATAATTTATTTGTCCTTAGCACCCTTGATAAAAAATTGGGCATTGTAAAGATTGACTATTGCCACAGCGAAGGCCATTTACTTTGGGAAATATTAGAGGAAATTGGCCCGGAAATTGGCCTTGACGGAATGAAATCCAGAAATGAAATCTCTTAAGATTCATTTTGTAAGGGCCTTTTTAGCCTTTTTTTTTGGGTTTAATCTCATATTTTTTCAAAGGGTGCATTTTTCACACGCCCAGAGGGTTATTGATCTAAAAACTGCCATTGAAATAGCCCTTAAAAAAAATCTAAAGCTTGCCCAAAAAGCGCTTGAAAAGGAAGCCAAGGTCTATCTTTCAAAGGCAGCCTATAAGGACATGCTTCCAAGCATTGACACAAACTATTCCTATACAGGAAGAAGGGATGCAGCAAGCATTGTGGTCTTTGGACATTCAACCACCATTTATGGACACGAGACCTATAAACTCAATGTAAATCTGAAACAGCCCATATTCCGAGGTGGGCTTTTGTGGAACAGGTTTAAGGCCGCACAAATTGATGTTGATATAGCAAAGATGTCAGAGTTTCAGGCCAAAAATGAGATAATAAGGGATGTAAAAAACGCCTATTATGAGATATTAAAAAATGAAAAGCTTCTTGATGAGACAAGGGCCTCTCTAAAAAGGCTTAAAAGCCAGTATGAAATGGTAAAATCCTTTTTTGAGGCCTCCCTTAGGCCCAAAACAGACCTTTTACAAAGTACTGTCAAGCTCAAACAAGGGGAACTTGAGCTTATTAAGACAAGACATGCACTTGAAATCTCCAAAAACAGGCTGAATCTTCTTTTGAGGATGCCACTTGACTCTCCCCTAAAATTAAAAGAAGAATTTCGGCCCTTGATTGTAAGACTCCCCCTTCAAAAACTCTATGAGCTTGCCCTTTCAAAAAGGCCAGAGATCAAAGAGGTGCGCCTTTCCATTGAGAAGGCGGAAAGGGAGGTAAAGATCGCCCAAAGTGAATTTTTCCCCAGGATAGACCTTACTGCAACCTATGCAAAGGAAGGAGTAACCCCTGATGTCTCAAACAATCCCTATGGAGACCATGAAAATGCCCAGATATTTATAAATGCCACATGGGAGCTTTTTTCATGGGGGAAAAGGAGGGATAAGGTAATTGCCTCACAAAAAAGGCTTTCAGCCCTTAGGCAGGAACTAAAGGACATGGAGGATAACATCAGGCTTCAGGTAAAAAATGCATATCTTCTCTATGAAGATGCCCAAAAGGGTATCTCGGTCTCGCGCTCTGCCCTTAAAAGCGCAGAGGAGGACTATAAGTTGAACCTTGAAAGATACAGGAATCAGTTGGCAACCATAACTGATACCTTAAATGCCCAGGAGAGGCTAACTAAGGCAAGAAGCGAATACTTTTCTTCCATAGCCCTTGAGCTTACGGCAATATCAAATCTAGAATATGCCATTGGAGAGGAAATAGGCCATGTACCAGATAAAGAGGATTGAAACCGAGCCTTTTGACGACCAAAAACCAGGGACCTCCGGCCTTAGAAAGCCGGTAAGGACCTTTATGAAACCGCACTATCTTGAAAACTTCATCCAGTCCATCTTTGACTCAATGGATGGAGGGGCAGAAGGTAAAAGCCTTGTGATTGGTGGGGATGGCAGGTTCTATAACGACAGGGCCATTCAGACCATCATAAAGATGGCAATTGCCAACAGGGTTAAAAGGCTTTTGGTAGGAAGAGACGGTTTCCTGTCAACACCTGCCACTTCCTGCATTATCAGGAAATATGGCCTTTCCGGTGGCATAATTCTTTCTGCAAGCCACAATCCTGGCGGTGAAGAGGGGGATTTTGGCGTAAAATTCAACATTGAAAATGGAGGGCCTGCCCCCCAGAAGGTTACAGACAATATCTTTGAAAAGAGCCTTGAGATAAATCGCTTTTTTATGGCTGAAGGGCCGGATTTTCCAATAGATGCAATAAAGACAGAAAAGGTCATGGATACAACCATTGAGGTCATCGACCCTGTTAAGGACTATTGCGATCTCATGGAAGGGCTTTTTAACTTTGACAGGATCAGATGGCTTTTTAGGAGTGGTTTCCGAATGGCTTATGATGGCCTTCATGCCATAACAGGCATTTATGCAAGGGAGCTTTTTGTAAATAGACTTGGTGCACCTGAGTCCTTTCTCAGAAACTGTGATCCCCTTCCCGATTTTGGAGGAGGACACCCGGACCCAAACCTTAAGTATGCCAAAGAACTTGTAGATATCATGTATTCGGAAGATGCCCCTGATTTTGGAGCCGCATTAGATGGAGATGGGGACAGAAACATGATACTTGGTAAAAAATTCTTTGTAACTCCAAGTGACAGCGTAGCCATAATCTCTGCACACTCTAGAAATGTTCCAGGTTATAGAGACGGCCTATCAGGGGTGGCCCGCTCAATGCCGACAAGCTGTGCCCTGGACAAGGTGGCAAGGGAACTTGGAATAAAATGTTATGAAACACCTACAGGCTGGAAGTTTTTTGGAAATCTCCTTGATGAAGGTCTTATCACCATCTGCGGAGAGGAAAGCTTCGGCACAGGCTCAAATCACATCAGGGAAAAGGACGGGCTTTGGGCAGTCCTTTTCTGGCTGAATATCCTTTCAGTTGAAAAGACGTCTGTATCAAAGCTTGTGAAGGGACACTGGCAAAAATACGGCAGAAACTACTATACAAGGCATGACTTTGAAGGGGTTTCAACTGATGGGGCAAAAAGGATGATGGAACACCTTGAAGACAGGCTTTCTACCCTGGCTGGAATGGAGTTTTTGGAAAAAAAGGTAACGATTGCAGACAATTTTTCATACAAGGATCCGGTTGATGGCTCCATCAGCAAAAATCAGGGGATACGTATCATCTTTGATGACGGAAGCAGATTGATCTATAGGCTTTCAGGCACAGGAACAAAGGGCGCCACCATAAGGATCTATATTGAAGGCTATACAAAGAAAGAAAGGGAATTGTACCAAGATCCCCAAGTATATCTTAATGATATGATTAATCTTTCAAGGAAGCTTTCAGAGATTGAGAAGTTTACAGGGAGGAAAGAGCCAACAGTAATTACCTAAGCTATGAAAGAAGAAGACAAAAATAAAAGACCCAAGACAGGGAAAGAACTTGGCCTTGCCCTTTGCCATGATTGCCACTTAACTGTTGCCCTGTCTGGTGAAAACAGAGAACAATATTGCCCAAGGTGCAATGCAAAGGTGCATTTCAGAAAACCAAATAGCATATCCATGACCTGGGCATTTCTTATCACATCCATCATCCTTCTTTTCCCGGCAAATCTTTTGCCAATAATGAAGGTAAGCTACATGGGCTCAGATGAGCTATCCACCATTATGGACGGCATCATCTATTTTTTTAAGGAAGGCTCCTACGGGATTGGGCTTGTTATACTTGTTGCAAGTGTGCTTGTTCCAATATTTAAGGTAATAGGTATTCTAATGATACTTTTATCAATACACTTCAAGTGGAAAAGCTGGCTCAGGCACAAGACCTTGATGTTTAGATTTATAAAATTTATTGGCCGATGGTCAATGCTTGATATTTTTGTAATTGCCATTCTCTCAGCCCTTGTAAACTTTGGATTTCTAACAACCATTGAGGCAGCACCTGCTGCTCCATTCTTTTGCGGGGTTGTAATCTCAACCATGCTTGCTGCAGAAAGCTTTGACACCAGATTTCTCTGGGATTTTTAATTTTTCATAAAAAAATCTTAAGATTTTTGATTTCTTTCCGATTAAAAAAATAGGTCATTTTTTCTACGCCTTTTTAAAAATCCAAACTTTTTACAACATCAAAGGAGGATGATATGATAAATGGTAATTTTATGTCCAAATTCAACAACTTAAGTATTAGTGCAAGGGTAATTATATCTGTCTCTTTTCTCATCTTTTTTATCCTAGCCTTTCAGGCCTATTTATCAATCTCATCTATGCACCAAAGAGAACAGGATAAAATAGAAGAGGCAATAAAAGGATCAGATGCATTCATAGACGCAGCAGAAGTAGTTGCAAAAAATCTGTTACACAATGCAATCATAGTTGCAAATAACCCTGAGGTAAAAGAGGCAATGACCCAAAGGGACAGAAACAGGCTCATAGAGGCCATAAAACCAATTATAAAAAATGAAAAAAATGCAGGTGACAATATAAGGCTGCATTTTCATGTACCTCCTGGAAAATCATTTTTAAGGAGCTGGGAGCCTGAAAAATTTGGAAATGACATCTCTTCCTTCAGACATACAGTAACAAAGGTATTGGAAACAGGTCAGCCAATAGCAGGTATAGAAGAAAGTAGAATTGGATTTGCCATAAGAGGGATTTCTCCAATTACTGTTGATGGAAAAATAGTTGGAAGTGTAGAGGCTATTGAAAGTGCTGGAAATGTGGCAGAAAAGCTTTCAGACATAAACGAAGAAAAAAATCAAATCTTTGCCCTTGAAACCATTTCTGCACAGGCAGCTAGCAAAAAGTTTAAGAAAAGGGGCGAATTTTTAGAAATTACCGAGGCCAGCACTGATATCTCTAAAAATCTTGATGAAACAACTCTTAAAAAGGCCATCCAAAAGGGTGTTTCTGTAAAAATGATTGAAAATTATGCCATAACGGCTGCTGCCATTAAGGACATATCTGGAAAGCCGGTAGGAGTTTATGTTAGATATCTGGATTTATCTAGCATTATTTCAGAATCTACAAAAGAGTTGTTGGAATTTATTGCCCTTTCAGCCATTTCGTTCCTTGCAGGCATAGTATTTTTAATTTTTTTGACAAAAAAGAGCATAGCATCTCCATTAGAACGGTGTCAAAAGGCCCTTACTACTACATCTGAAGGAAGACTTCTTGAGGTATCGGAGGTCAAGGGTGCACCTGAGATAAAAGAGCTTTCCATTGCTTCAAATAATATCATTTATAACAGTGGTTGGCTCCTTGACACCTTAAAGACCCAAAGCAATGGACTGAATAGCCTTGGAAAAGAACTTCAAAAGATTATAAAAGAAATGAAGGAAGGAGCACAGGAAATAGATTTAGCCGCTCAGACTGTTGCTAGTTCTTCTAACCAGACTGCTGAAAATCTTACAACAGTTGCAACTGCCACTAGTGAGCTAAATGCTGCAACTTCTGAAATTGCTCAAAGTGTTGCAGAAACGGCACAATCTGCAAATGAGGCTTCAGAGGAAGCAGTTGCTACCAACGAACTCATGCAAAGGCTTGGCGAGGAGTCAAAAAAAATCCATCACATTATTGGTGTGATAAATAGCATTGCAGAACAAACAAATCTTTTGGCCCTTAATGCAACAATAGAGGCAGCCAGGGCCGGAGAGGCTGGAAAGGGCTTTGCAGTCGTTGCCAATGAAGTTAAGGAACTTGCAAAACAAACTGCCAGTGCCACTGACGAAATTACATCGATTATCACATCCCTAACCCAAGGTATTGAAGATGCAGTTTCAGCAGTAGATAAGATTACTGGAAGTGTAAATAAGGTGAACGACCTTGCAAACACAATAGCAAGTGCCACAGAAGAGCAAACTGCAACGGTTTCAGAAATAGATGTTAGCATCACCCAAGGAGCAGATAGCGTAAAGGCGCTAGAAAGAGAGGCCAAAACCCTGGCTGAAAAATCAAATGACTTTGTAAGGTTTTCAGGAAGAATAAAGCTTACAGAAGAGGCACTCGTAGATATTGGAAAGCAGTTAGAATCCCTTACAAGCATGTACCACGTTAACCAAAAGGCAGTTGAAGAGGCAGGAAATTTTGCCACTCCAAAGGTAAAATTAATGGTTTCAACCCTTGCCCATTTCAAATGGCTTGAAAACTTTAGGCTATCAATTTTGAAAAGAAAGGCACCTGATGTAGAGACAGATTATCACAAATGCATGTTGGGGAAATGGCTTGATACCTATGGTGACCAATTAAGTGAAATGGGAGATATTATCCATGAGACCAGACAAATCCATGCATCCCTTCATAGTGCCGTAAAAGACTTCCACCATTATTTTGACCAAAAACATGAAGAAACAGAAATTGCTAAGGATGTTAAAGAAAAGATAACGGATAGATTCCAGGAGCTTATAAAAAGGCTTGTAAGGCTTAATGGTGCTAACATATAATTTATTACATGGATGTCTTTATTGGACGTCAACCCATTCTTGATAAATCCGGTAGGATTGTGGCCTATGAACTCCTTTATCGGTCAGGCCCAAAAAATGAGTTCCCGGATATAGACTCTGAGAAGGCCACCTCCTACCTGATTAACCACCTTTTTACATCCTTCGGTCTTAGTGAGGTCTCAAATAACAGGCCTGTTTTTATAAATTTTGGAAAGAATATGCTACTTTCTGGCCTTCCACAATTTGATCCAAAGGCTGTTGTCATAGAGTTACTGGAAGGCCTTAAAATCGATGAAGGTCTTATTAATGCGTGCAGAAATCTCCATAGAAATGGCTTTAAAATTGCCCTTGATGACTTCATCCTTGAAAAAGAAATTTTACCCCTAATTAAAATTTCATCTATTATAAAAATTGACTGGCTTAGAGATAGTATTGATAAGATAAGGGAACTGTTAAAGGCCCTTAAAGGCTACCATGGAGCCCTTCTTGCTGAAAAGATCGAAACACACGAACAATTTGAAATCTCAAAAGAAATGGGCTTTCATCTATTTCAAGGATATTTCTTTGCTAGACCAAAGATTTTAAAGAAAAAGGGATTGTCTTCAAATGAACTTACAAAGATGAAGCTCTTAAGGCTATTTAAAAGGGATGAATGGGATATAAAAGAAATGGCTGAAATATTAAAAAGTGACGTTTCTATAGTAGGTAAGCTATTAAATTTAATAAATTCTGCTAAATTTTCACTACAAAGAAATGTGGCAACCATTGAAGAAGCCATTATAATTATTGGGATTTCAGAGCTTAAAAAATGGCTTACCATAATTTTATTTTCAGAGACATCATCCAATATCCACTATAAAGAAATCCTTGACATTGCTATTTTAAGGGCTTGCTTTTGCGAAGAAATTACAAAAATTATAGATTTCCACTTAAAGGATAAGGCCTATTTGACAGGGCTGGTATCTTTTTTTCACATACTTCTTGAACGGGAACTTCAAAGGCTTATCTCAGATTTGCCCCTTGAAGACTCAATAAAAGAAGCTGTCCTTTATGAAAGGGGAATACTCGGGAAGATATTTTCCCTATCCAAGGCATACGAAAGGTTTGACACCAATAGAGTTTTTTCACTTAGTAAAGACCTTGGAATATCAAAAAAAGATTTGGCAACTAGCTTTGTTAAGGCAGTAGAACGGACTAATCGTTATTGTAACTTTTAAAAGAAAAAAGGCAGCAATATTGCTGCCTGATAGTCATTAAAAATGTGGAGCGGGAAACGGGATTCGAACCCGCGACTTCAACCTTGGCAAGGTTGCACTCTACCACTGAGTTATTCCCGCTCTGTCAAATCCAGGGAAATAATAAGTTTAAAGAAACAAGTTGTCAAGCCCTCGCCCTTATTTAATTATTTAATAATTTCAAAATGTTAATAACAGTAGCAAGATAAAGCAAAAATAAAATAATATCCCTGAAAGATAAAGAAGTCTTATTGCATGTCTGATATCTTCAATTTCAGGCTGTTTTCCATTTTTGTTTATTACAGGAAGCATTTTTAATTCCCTGGCATATGAAGTTGGCCCGCCAAGCCTTACTCCAAGGGCAAGAGCAAAGGCTGCTTCAGGAAAGCCAGAATTTGGACTTTCACTGTATCGTGACTGTCTGTATGCACCAAGGATTATGGAAACAGGGTTCTTTTTAAAGAGGATAAGGGCGGAAAGGGCTATAAC
>JALXCD010000117.1 GCA_026991135.1 Deltaproteobacteria bacterium
TCCTTAAACTGTTTGGAAATTTCCTGTCTTATATACTCTTTAAAAAAGGTGTAATTTTGATATGTAACAATAGCCCCCAAGGCTATCAAAAGGCATGTCACAGTTATTACAAAATAAAAAGAGAGTGTCTTTTGCTTTTTTATCTTCATGCTAACCACTTACTTAATAAATCCTTTGCAGGTTCTGGTTTAGAAAAGAAAAAACCTTGGTAATTAACTTCTCCCAAACTTCTTAAAAATTCCACCTGTTCAGCTGTCTCTACACCTTCTGCAACGACCTTCATATTAAAGGCCTTTGCCATTGAAAAAATAGCCTTTACAATTGCTAAGCTGTTCTCGTCACCGGGTAAATCTTTAATAAAATTTCTATCAATTTTGATCTCTGATATGGGTAAATCCTTTAGATAAGATAAGGATGAATAACCTGTTCCAAAATCATCTATAGAAAACTTAAAACCGATTTTATTAAGCCTTTCCATCTTATCCTTAACATCATTGACATCACTTATGAGTAATCCCTCTGTCACTTCAAGGATAAAACGATTTGCAGGCACTGAATATTCCTCAATAAAAGAAAGCACTTCATCCACAAAACTTTCCTTTGCAAAGTGTTTTGGGCTGATATTGACTGATATTGTAAAATTGTGATCTGAATAATGGGTCAGTAAAAGACAAACCTCTTCAAAAACCCATCTGCCTATTTTCGTGATATAATCATCTTTTTCCGCAATCGGGATAAAGATTGCAGGGCTTATCATACCCTTTTGCGGATGAATCCAGCGAATAAGTGCCTCTGCGCCCAAAAAATTCTTTTCTGAATCCACTTGTGCCTGTAAAAACAGTTTTATTTGATCCCTTTCTATGGCCTTTTTGAGTTCTTTCTCGAGAAAGTAGTGCTCCAGGAACTCCTTCTCCATCTTTCTGTCATATATAACTGACGAATTCCCACCATAAGATTTGGCCTTTCTTAAGGCAGCATCTGCCCGCCTGAGGCATTCCTCAGCATCAATGGCCATTTCAGGGAAAAAGGGAGCGGCTCCTATACTTACTGTTAATGTAATCTCATCATCTAAAATAAATGGCTTGGAAAGGTGAATATGGATCTTACGCAGGCAAGTATGAAGTTTATCTAATATGACCTCTTCTTCTGTATCAACAAAATTTATCAAAATTCCAAATTCATCTGAGGCGATACGGGCTATAAAGGTATCATCATCAAAGCATTCCTTGAGCCTTGCACCAAAATAATTTAATAAAATATCGCCAAGGTCCAGCCCCTTGGCCTGATTTATTAATTTAAATTTATCTATATTTACTAAAAGAATTGCGCCATATTTTTTGCTTGAAATTGTTTCATCAATTTTTTCTGTAAAAAATGTCCTGTTTGGAAGACCTGTTGTTTGATCGTAATTTGCAATAAAATTTGCCAGTCTTTTTGCATCCTTTAATGCCTTTGTAAGTTGAAGGTTCAGGCTTATCAGCCTTATCCCTACCTTGATACGCGCCTTAAGTTCATCAACATCAAAGGGTTTTGACAAAAAATCATCAGCTCCGACTTCCAGTGCATGAACAATGTCCTTTTTATCGTTCTTAGAAGTCAACATTATAATATAATGAGGAATATGACCGTTTCTTTCTCTAAGGAACTTAACTATTTCCACACCATCCATCTCGGGCATGAGCCAGTCCAGCAATACGAGTGCAGGTTCATTCAGTTTCTTTAACAGCTCAAATACCTCTCCCCCGGTAATGGCTGTTATTGGTGAAAAACCCCATTTTTCCAGAGTTGACTTTAAAAGGACCAGGGCTATCGGGTCGTCGTCTGCAATAATTATCTTATTTTGCTTAAAATCTTCCAGCATACTTCTAGGCATATCCTAGGCGCTGACTGTTAACAATCATAACTTTCCGGAAACTCCTCGATAAGACCTCAAATGTTATTTAATTTTTCGACAATTTTTGAAATTTCTTGAAAAAATTCTTGGCGCCAAATTAAAATCAGATGAAATAATCACCCAGCCTATTTTCTTTAAAAAAAATTGAATCAAATTGGACCTGGAACAGCCCGCCATAAAAGAAATACCCTGGTATCAAATATGTCATTGCGCCTGGGAGTTATATAAAAGGACTCAATTTCATAATTATCTATAGAAAACCTTTCAGATATCTTTTCTATTTCCTGATGAAGATCGTCTTGCAGTTCATCCATCTTCTCCCTCAAACGGGCAATTTCTTCCTCTGCCCTTTTAACATCTTCTTTTTCACGCATCATTCTGCTTGCATTCCTTATTCCCCTGCCTGTCCTGTATGCAGTGGTGGCAGAAAGTGTCTTTCTTCCAAAAAGGGCACCCAAAATGGCAACACCAAAAGAAACTACAGTGTCAACTCCCCTTTGGGATACATCTTCCTTTTCTCTATCAAGTCTGGCCAGGGCCTTGTTTAGCCTGGCCTCCAGCCTTTGAAATTGCTTTTTGTATCTGGCCTCTATCCTTTCTATGGCCTCAGCCCTTTTATTTTTTAAATGGTCTATTACTTCTTGCCTAAATTCTTCCATATCCTGACCAATCTTTGACTCAAGTTTCAGCCTTTTCACTCTAAAAAGCTCCATATGACTGTTATGATATAGATAATCTCTCCATGACCTTAAAAATGGATTTAGATTTCTGGCGCTCAGAATGCTCTCTGGCAATCCTGAATATACTGAATTGGCTGGTGGCGTTTTTGAAAGGTCGTCTATTTCACTTTCAAAGGGCTCTGAAAGGGACCAGTCAGGCTCTTTAAAGGAGTCGTCCAGAAAAAGCTGGATACTTTTTTCCCGAACTAAATCAATATTCCTTCTGCTATTAAAAAAACGAACCTTTCCTGTTGCCACCAGATATGGCTCAAGGAGAAATTTATCTGTTAAGATTGGGGGCACCAAATAATATTGTGGAATTGACCCTGACAGAACAGGTACAGATGGTGCGGCCTTGGCCCTTACGTTTCGAGCCGAAAAGCTTTCCGGAATTTGTCCATGAACATCAACCTTTTTTGAAGATTCATAACCCCTTTCATCAAAGGTTGTTTCTGTAGAACTTCTTTTTGTAAGTTCCTTTATGTTTTTTAGGGTAAGCGGCCCTCTAAGATAAGACATGACCCAGCGGGTTTGAAAAATAACCGGCCTTTCCAGATGAACAGAGCGCATAAAAAATGTTCTTTTGGGAAGGGCAGAAAGGATATTTCTGATCTTCGCCTCTTCCAACGCCTTGGAAGAAGCAGATTTTAAACCATCTATCACTCGGTCCTGATCTTGCCTTGTCTGCAATCTTCCTATAAACCATGTACCGATATTGGAAAGCCCTTTGTAATCAAGGTCAACCGGATTTTGAGTGGAAAGGACAATTCCTGCACCAAAGGCTCTTGCCTGTTTTAATAAAAGGAGCATTGGCCTTTTTGTAGGAGGTGTGACCACTGGGGGAAAATATCCGGATATTTCATCCATATAAAGAAGAACCCTGAGATTCGAAGTCCCCTGCTGTCTCCTTAGCCAGTTTAAAAAACGATTTAGAAGTATTGTTACAAAAAACTGCCTTTCATTTTCAGTCAAATGTGAAAGGGTAAAGATAGATATTTTCGGTCTTCCTTCTTGATTGTAAAGAAATCTACTTATATCAAGAGGCTCTCCTTGAAGCCAGGCCGAAAACCCAGGGCTCGCAAGGACGGTATTAAAGGCCATTGCAAGCTCCATCCTGTCTCTGGAAGGGAAAATGGTCTCAAGGGGCAGTATCCCCAACCTTTCAAAGGGCGGATTGATAATATTTCCAATTAAGGATTCTAGGGTCAGGGCCTGGCCACGCCTCCAAAAATGGAGAAACAGGGAAGAAAGCAAAAGATGCTCCCTGCTTAAGGGCTTTATGTTTTGTCCACAAAGGGCTAAAAGTCCCGTTACCGTGGAATCAATAAGGCTATTGAGGGTATCCACATCATCCAGTATTTGTCTGCCAGGTGGTGCAAAATTTCCCAGTATTGAAACAGGTGTTCCGGCCAGAGCCCCTGGTGTATAAATCCTGCGCTCAGCTTTTGACAAAAAACGAGAGATTCTTGAAGGGCCCTGCCCCCACTCTTTAAGGCCCTTTCTCCATAAACTGGCTGTTTTTTTTGAAAGTTCATAAGGGGTTATTCCCCTTGCCTCGGCTTCAGACGGGTCCACCCAGGGCAAAAAATCCTCAGGGCGAAGCTCAGGAAAGGCCAACATCAAATTTCCCATGTCACCCTTTGGATCAATTACAATGACAGGTATGTTGTCCATAGCAGCCTCTTCAATCAATCCTATTCCAAGGCCGGTTTTCCCACTACCTGTCATGCCTATAATTGCTGCATGGGTTGTCAGGTATTTATTTTTATAAAAAAAAGGAGTGCTTGATAGGGCCTGTGTCTCTAAGTCTATTTCTTTTCCAAGGAAAAAGGTGTCCAATTGTTCGACAAGTTGTAAATCTTCCATCCTCCCCCCCCAGAGAAAATTTTCTAAATTTAACTTATTATATAAATA
>JALXCD010000118.1 GCA_026991135.1 Deltaproteobacteria bacterium
GGTGACCCCTTTGATCTCTACCCTGGGCTTAGGGAAAGGCAGAGGGTAAAATATGCCTGTTTCACAAGGACTGATATGGACTTAGATATTTTATCCCTCTCACCAGAGCTTTTTTTTAGGGTAAAGGATGGCTACATCTGGTCAAAACCAATGAAAGGCACAGCATCTCGAGGAAAGGATGAAAAAGAGGATAGAAACATAGAAAAGAATTTAAAAAATGACCCCAAAAATAGGGCAGAAAATGTAATGATAGTGGATCTTCTTAGAAATGACCTTGGAAGGATATGTGAGATAGGCTCTGTTTCGGTTCCTGAGCTTTTTAAGGTGGAAAGATATGAAACCCTTTTTCAAATGATTTCAAAAATTAGGGGAAAACTAAGGAAAGGTATTAGGCTTTTAGATATCTTTAGGGCAATTTTTCCATGTGGTTCAATAACAGGAGCACCAAAGATTAGATCAATGGAGATAATCTCAGAGCTTGAAAAGGCTCCACGTGGCATTTATACAGGTGCCATTGGTTTTATAAGCCCAAATGGAGAGGCCTATTTCAATGTGGCCATTCGAACAATTACCATGAAAAATAAAATAGGTCAGATAGGTATTGGCGCAGGCATTACCATAGGCTCTGACCCCATTTCTGAATTTGAAGAAACTGTTTTAAAGGCAAGCTTTTTGACAGATGATATCAGCTTTTAATACCAAGGATTTCCATCTTTTTGAAACCATACTCTGGGACAGGGACCTTTTTGAAAAAAGGGGCCAAGGGTTTTGGCTCCTAAAATATCATCTTGAAAGGCTCAGGACTTCGTCCAAAATTTTGGATTTTAGATTCATCCCAACTGATATTGAAAAAGCCCTTTTCGACACTCAAAGGGTTTTAATAAACAAAAATGAAAAAAGATTTCGGGTTAAACTGATATTGAACAGGGATGGCAGGATACAGATAGATTTTAGCCCCTTTCATAAAAATCTTTTGAAAGAACCCGTCTTGATCGATATTTCCCCGAACAGGGTAAATTCCAATGATGAATTTTTGTATCATAAGACCTCTTCAAGGGCCTTTTTTGATATGGAAAGAAAAAGACTTGAGAAAAAAGGCCTTTTTGAAACCATCTTTTTAAATGAAAAGGATGAACTCACCCAAGGGACTATAACAAATCTTTTTTTAAAAACAGAAAATAAAAAATTTTTGACACCTCCCATTTCATCTGGCCTTTTGCCAGGGGTTTTAAGAAAGGAGCTTCTTTCAAAAGGAAGTGCAAAAGAGGCAATTTTATATAAAGATGATCTATTTAAGGCAAAAAAGATTTATATTGGAAATTCATTAAGGGGCCTTATAGAGGCTAAGTTACAACAATGAAGAAAAAAACAGTTAAAAAAAGAAAAAAAAGCTCCTGTAAGGGACTTTTTTCCGCAAAGAGGGTTACATTTCCAGAGGAGGCCTCTATCCCTTGGTTGAGCATGCTGCTTGATTGCTATTTTATTGCCGATAAGGGAATTTCTCTTGAGATAAATAAGAGATTAAAAAGAGGAGAGGTTCTTGCCTGCAAAAAGGGATGTTCAAGTTGCTGCCATATTCACTTTACCATCCCTGTCTATCCCCTAGAGCTTGTAGGCATATATTGGTATGTGATAGAAAAGCTTGTTGGCAATGAGAGAGAAATTGTAAAAAGACAGCTTAAGGAATTTAAAAAGGGAAGCCCTTGCCCCTTTTTGATTCAAGGTTCCTGTATAATTCACCCTGTAAGACCCCTTGCATGTAGACATTTTAACGTATTCAACAGGCCATGTGAGCCTGGAGAAGATCCATATTACACAAGAAGGAATGATGTTTTAACACCCAATGAAAAATTTAAGCAACGGGCACTTTCTGCCATGCTGCCCTTTCACGGGATTAAGGAAAAGTCTGAAAAAAAACGTCTTTCAAGGATAGGTGTATTAAATAGCGTGGTAAAAAATATGCATGAGATTGACTGGAAAAACTTGGCCCTAAGGATGGATGGAAAAAGGCCACCTTTAAGGCCATGATAATTACTCTTTTTGACCTTCGCAAAGGGGCTTTACCTTAAAAAACTTAGTCAGAATAACTGCCATTGGGCAAAAACCCGTCAAGGAAAATACTATCATATTGAAACCTGCAAGCATTGGGAGTGCAAACCAATACTTATGTACAAAAAGTCCAAGACATATACCTCCAAGAACCACAATACCTGCAATTAACCATATTATGCGCTCAAGATACCAATGATCAGTTGGTGCAAGATACATAGAACACCTCCTTACTAGATTATCAAATCGTTAATCCCATTCTCATATCCAGCCATCTCAAAGACCTTGCTGACTGCATCTTTGCTTCCCATGACAATAATCGTATCTCCATTTTCAAGGGGAATATTAGGGTTAAGCTGAAGGCTCATCTCCCCTCCCCTCTTTTTTAAGGCAATAACTGTTGCACCTGTCCTTTCTCTTAAATCCACCTCTTTAAGTGCCTTTCCTGAAAGCTGAGAATCAGGCCTTATTTCAACCTGTTCAATGTCAAGATCAAAGCCTACTGTGTGACTTGCAACATCTAAAAATTCTGTAAGTGTTGGCTTTAAAACGGCTAGGGCCATCCTGATGGCACCAATTTTATATGGACTAATTACCTTGGTAGCACCTACCTGAAAAAGCTTTCTTTCAGCATTGTCATCATCAGCTCTTGATACAATGGTCATCTTTTTATTAAGGGTCCTTGCAGAAATGGTTATATAGACATTTGCAGCATCTGTTCCTAGAACAGTAATAAGACCCTTGGCCCTTGAAATACCCACCTTTACAAGACTTTCATCAAGGGTCGCATCTCCTCTGTAGTAAAGGATTCCACTTTTTTCTGCTTCCTTAATGGCCTCTTCATTGTTGTCAATTATAACTACAGGAAGATTTCTTAATTTAAGCTCATTACAGATTACCCTACCAAGGCGTCCATAACCACATACGATATAATGGTCTTTTAACTTATTTATTTCCTTTTGCATCCTTCTTCTTTCAACAATTCCTTTAATTTGGCCTTCGACTACTGCCTCTGCCAAGACACCTATAGCATAAAAGAAAAGCCCTACTCCCAAAGTTATCAATATGATAGTAAATACACGACCCTCTGAACTCAAGGGGTGGACCTCCATAAAACCGACAGTTGTCAAGGAGATGGTTGTCATATAAAGGGATTCGAGAAAGTCCCAATTCTCTATAGTCATGTATCCAATCGTTCCACCAAGAGTCAGAAATATGATGAGAAAAACTACAATTAAGAGTCTTTTTGTGATTAAGGGCATTTGAGCCTTTTAAAAAGGACTATTTTTCTAAAGCCTTGCAGCCCTTGAAAGAACTTTACTAAAGCTCCTAATGCCAAGTCTATAATCCGCTGGCAAATGAATATGAATTACACGCCTATTTATCTGGCTTAGGGCCTCAAAATCTCCAACTGCTTGAGCAAACTGAATATGCCAAAAACTTGTGCCAAAGCCTGGCACTACTTCATAATCCCTGGAACGCTTACGCGTAAAGATAAGAAAGGCTCCTGAAATTGGGCCTCCTTTATGAAGCTGTCCTGATGAATGTAAATACCTGGGTCCATATCCCATAACAGTTGCACAGCCACGCTCTTGCCTCACAATATGTCTCATTTCTCCTATAACTTCATCCACCACTTCGTCATAGGGAAGATATGGCAAAAAGCCTAGATAGCCCCAGGTAGGCAGAACATTGAATATGTCTCTAAGGGTCCTTGCAAGCCCTTTCATGGATGATGCAAGGGTATGGGAAGGCCTGAAATTTATCTGGCTCTGGGGGTCAATCCAGAATTTTACAGGCATCTTTCCTTCTTTGATGTAATGATCAAGGGTGGCCTTTGTCATCTCTTTTGCCACCTTTACGTCAGGCTCATTAAAGGCATTTACTCCTATGAAATGACATGCAAGGGCAGTGGCAAACTCCCACAAAAAGACCTGAGCACCGATATCATAGATATCTTTTAACTTAAGGACCCTGACAGGGAACTCTGCTTCTTCAAGCTCATTTATAAAGGAGTCCAGGGATTGCTCAAAACTGGTATCTTCCATTCTCATATAGACAAATATTCTTTCACTACCATAAAAGCCTGGAATACCAGTAGATTCACCTACAATTGGCACAAGCCCCATGGTATCCTTGCCACTGCTCTCCGCAATTAGCTGTTCAAGCCAAAGTCCAAAGGGCTTTATCTCCTTATCCATCAAAAGGGTGAGCTTATCCCTACTTTGAACAGAAAAAAGCCCCAGGAATTCCCCCAGCATGTAGCCTGGATTTTCTTCAAAAGGCACATCAGGAAGGCACCTTTCCTTCATTTTTCTACCACGAAAAATCAGCTCATCTATGTCTATTCCCATACATGACGCTGGTATCAGGCCAAAATAGGAAAAGGCAGAATAGCGGCCTCCAATATCAGGATCATTTAAAAAGCACCTTTCAAATCCCTTTTCCTTTGCTAACTCTTCAAGAGGTGTTCCAGGGTCAGTAATTGCCACAAAGTGCTTTCCCGGAGTCTCTGTTATCCTTTCAACCTTGTCCCAGAAGTAATTAAAAAAGGCCCTTACCTCAGTGGTAGTCCCAGATTTACTGGCCACAATAAAAAGTGTTTCAGAAAGCCTGTCCTTCTCTATCTTTTCCACTTCTTCAGGGTCGGTGGTATCTAAAACCAAAAAGTCTGGATATCCTTCTTGTGGACCAAATATCTTAGAAAGTACTAAGGCAAAAAGGCTTGACCCCCCCATTCCAAGAAGGCAGACCCTTGAAAAGGGACTTTCTTTAACAAACTTCCCGAATTCCTTTATCTCTGGAAGCCTTTCATCAATCCTTTCAAGTATATCAAGCCAGCCTAGCCTGTTGAGAATCGCCTCCTTTTCCTCCTCATTTTGAGTCCAAAGACTCGGATCCTTATCCCAAAAGCGCTTTATAGTCTCTTGCTTTTCAGCATCAGAAAGTTTATCAGGTCTGATTATCACTTTTCCTCTCCCCCATGCTTTAAAATCTATGATTTTTTGTTTTGGGCCTCTTTCTTTTTGAGGGCATCAACCTTTTCCTTCATCATTGCCAAAAGGCTTTCAACATCCTTCTTCTTCAATATCTGGTAAAACTGGCTCCTATAGTTTTTAACAAGGCTTACACCTTCTATAACCACGTCGTAGCCTGTCCACTTTCCCTGTCTTTTAACTAGTCTGTATTCAACAGGTATAACAGTATCATTCTTTATTATCTTTGTCGGCACTGCCACCTTGGTGGGAGAAAGCATTCTCTCTTCTTCAAATATGACCTTTTCTCCTGAATAGTGTTCTATCTTTGTCAAATAGATACTTTCCAGAAGCTTTGAGAAAAGGTCCTTGAATTCATTAAACTGATCCTTATTGAATTTTCTTCTGTATCTGCCAAGGACCCTGCTTGATACGTCATTTAGATCAAAAAGTTGTTGAACAAGATCTCTCAGCTTCTTGCGCCTTATCTCCTTTTTATCCTCTCCCTTAAGCTTAGGATCCTTAAGCACTTGAAGAACCTGATTTACAAGCCTTTTTACCTCTTTTTGTGGGGTAAGATCCTTTGTAACTGCATTTGAGACATGAACATTATTAAAACATATCATTATAAAAACACTTGCAACTAAAAAAACTATGTGTCTTAAAGGGCAACTTATTCTTTTCATCTATCTTCCTCCTTTCCTAAATGACACCACTACTTGGTTGCACTTCCAAAGACGTATTTACTTATAAGCCCCTCTATGTCAACGGCGGATTCTGTATCGGTTATGATTCCTCCATCCTTCAAAAGCTCATCAGAACCACCCGGCTGGATACTGACATATTTATCTCCAATGAGTCCACTTGTCTTAATGGATGCAATGGCATCTTCCTGTATTGGCACCCCCCTTTTTATCTTCATCTTGACTACTGCCACAAAATCCTGGGTATCAAGCCTTATGGATGTAACCCTTCCAATCTCAACACCTGCCATTTGCACACTGCTATCGGGTTTAAGCCCTGCAACTGACTCAAATTTGGCTGTAATTTCGTAAAAGTCCCCACCTATAATCTGCATCTTTCCAAGCTTTATTGTCAAATATCCTATACAAATTAAACCAATTAACACAAACACCCCAACAAGCGTTTCATGGGTATATTTCTTCATAGTGCTCACCTAACCCCTGTGACATTCCATTTTTGCAATTATCTTTTGTGCCTTTCTGGCAGATTCAATAATGGATTCCAGATCAGTCTTTTCCTTCACTTCAAGAATCCCTGCCTTGACGGAAAAGTCTATGCAAACCTTCTTATATTTTTCAGGATTCATCACATCCTGTTTAGAGCAATCTGTCAAAAGGGCATTAATTAATCCTTCTGCTTCACTATAAGAGCCACCAGGAAGAACAACTAATATGTCTTCAAGGCCGAATCTTGCTGCCTTGCCCTTTCCAGCAAGTTTCATATTTATTCCCATGGCTAGGCACTGAAAAATTCTTTGGGCTGCAATATAACCAACCTGGTTCTTTATCTGGGTAAGACTGTCGATTGTAAAAAGTATCAAAGTAAATCTTCCCTTTTCTTGAGATACCCTAGAAAGCTCTTCAAGGATAAGGGCATTGACTTCCTTTTTGGGCTGAAGCCCAGTCAACTGGTCCTGAAGGACCTCTTGTCCATGAATGAATTGCCAAACCACCTCGTTATCGGACTGCTCAAGCTCTAGGGGCGTTCCCTGAAAGGGTATCTTCTTATTCTCAATTATGGCTACCCGATTACTTATGAAAAATACATCAGGTATATCGTGACTCACCATAACCCCTGTAAAGCCAATTTCGCTCTGGTAATGGGCAATCATGTTTAATACGGCATTTTTTCTCAAAGGGTCCAGGCCGGTTGTAGGCTCATCAAAAAGAATCATGGTTGGCTCGGTTACAAGTGCCCTTGCAAGGGCCACCCTTTTTTGCATACCTCCAGAAATCTGAGAAGGATATCTATCTGCAACTTCCCCAAGCTCAAATTGCTCAATCCGAAAATCCACCCTTTTCTTTATCTCTGTGGGAGTAAGATTTGTCCTTTCTACCAATGGTAGGGCAATATTTTCAAAGACAGTAAGGGAATCAAAAAGGGCATTTTGCTGAAACATATAGCTCAAAGAGCGCTTGAACTCTCTCAGTTCTGTCTTTGAAAATTCATCAAGGGGTTTTCCCTTTATTAAAATCTTGCCAGAATCAGGCTTTAAAAGCCCAATTATGTGTTTTAATAAGACACTTTTTCCAACACCACTTTTCCCAATAATTGCCGTAATTTCACCTTCATATATCTTAAGATCAACTTGGTCCAAGACCTGAAGCTTTCCAAAGCTCTTTGATACCTTTTTAAATTCAATAAATGGTTCAGCCATGACACCTTTTTAAAGAAGAAATGAAGTAAGAACATAGTCCAGAACTAGAACCAAAACACAGGAAATAACAACTGCCGACGTGGTGGCAAGGCTTACGCCCTTTGCTCCAAACCCACCTGGTCTCATGTGAGTAAAATAACCCTGATAACAACATATTGTTGAAACTATTAAGGCAAAGGCAAGGCTTTTTAAAAAACCTCCTGTAACATCCTTTGAAACCACGCTGTCATAAATCCTGTTAAAAAAAATGCCTGAATTTACACCCAAAAGGACAACACCGGTTAAGTAACCACCAATTATCCCTATCACATCAAAAAGGGCTGTAAGCATGGGGAAAACAATTATAGAAGCTGCAATTCTAGGGCTTACTAGATACCTCATTGGATTTATGTCCATGGTATCAAGGGCATCTATCTGCTCTGAGATTCTCATGATGCCTATTTCAGCAGCAATGGAAGAGCCCGCCCTTCCTATTATCATAAGGGCTGTAAGGACTGGGCCGAGCTCCCGGATAAGGGAAAGGGCAACAGCAGCCCCGAGCATTCCTTCAGAACCAAATTTCACAAGGGTGTAATAGCCTTGAAGGCCAAGGACCATGCCAGTAAAAAGGCCAATTAGACTTATGATCAAAAAGGATTTGACACCGATAAAGTATATTTGCTGGACAATCTTTTTAAACTGAAAGGGAAGTGAAAAGATAAACAAAAATCCGTAGAAGAAAAAGATGGCCACTGCACCAAGCTCACCAATTATTTTGAGGCTATTTTTCCCAAGGAAGTTTAAAAAATTTACAAAATTACTTGGGAAACCACTATTGGCCTGGCTACCACCTTGTTCCATCTAGGAATCCTCTACCTCAATACATTTTGTCGGACAGATATTTGCTGCCTGGAGAAGTTCTTCTTCCTCTATATCTTCAGTTCCAAGAAACTCGGCAGTATCACCTTCTTCTACCTTAAAGGCAGATGGTGCAACTTCCTCACATGCACCACAACCTTTACATCTTATCCTGTCAACATAGACTTCCTTTTTACTCATATTTCCGTTCTTAAAAGGCTAATAATGTGTTAAAAATTGGACAAATAGCAATACTTAAATTGAAAGGAAAAGATAATCTAGGAGAACATGCCGTGTCAATTTAATTTAAGAATTCAAGAAAACGATTTTACTAAGTCAGGAAAGACACTTGATAAAATCTTGGATAGATCAAGAACAGAAAATGGCTTTTTAAGAAAATGGTATTTATTGGAAAAACCATCAAGATCACTCAAAACATCTCCGCTGTAACCTGACATAAAGATTATTTTTATATGCCCATACTGTTTTTTGATATGAGAGGCCAGTTCAAAACCATTCATGCCTGGCATGATAACATCTGTCAACAAAAGATCAGGTACATCGTGATCGTCCCTGCGTAAGAATTCAACAACCTCAGTTGGATTGGAGAACTTTTTAACGTCAAACCCAAGTACCTTCAGATATTCTGAAACTGTAGTTTGAACAGTAGGTTCATCTTCTACTAAAATTGCAAGTTTTTGCCCCTTTTCTAAATTCAATATAGGAATTTGTTCCTCTTCTTTAGGCTCAAAGCCTTTGTAAACAGGAAGAGTTATCCTGACAGTCGTGCCCTTTCCTTCAACACTTTCTAAGGTTATATCTCCCCCGCTCTGTTTTATTGTTCCATAAACCATTGCAAGACCAAGGCCTGTTCCTTTTCCAAGAGGTTTTGTGGTAAAAAAGGGCTCAAAGGCCCTGTTTAAGACCTCTTGGCTCATGCCGCATCCATTATCTTGAAACGTAATCTCAACTGTCTCTTTTGCCTTTTTAGCTCCTCCATCTTCCTTTCCGTTCTTGCACAAGGTAGATTCTATCACAATTTTTCCTGAACCATATATTGCATCCCTTGAATTAAGGGCGAGATTCAAAAATACTTGTAAGAATCTGCTTTGATCAATTTCTACTGTACAATCTTCTGTACAAGGCCTAAATTCAATATCTATATCTTCACCTATAAATTCACCTATAAATTTGCACGCATCCTTTAATATCTGATTAATTGAAACCTTCTGGGGGTTTAGAGCTTGTTTTTTACTAAAGGCAAGGAGTTTATTTGTGGTTTCAGAGGCCTTAAGTGCTGCCTTTTCAATAATCTTAAGCTTTTCATAGAGTTCAGAGCCCTTTTCAAGCCCCATCAAAATCATCTGGCAGTATCCCATAATGGCAGTTAGCTGATTGTTAAAATCATGAGCCACCCCGCCTGCTAGCTTTCCTATTGCCTCCATTTTTTGAACATGTCTAAGACGTTCTTCCAGTTTCTTTTGGATGGTAATGTCTTTGGCAATCAAAAGGTGGTGGATTTCATCTTGCTCATAAACAAAATATGGACTTATGGTCAATGCCAAAAGTCTTTTTTCACCTTGACCATTTTCAAAAAGGGCCTCGGTCTTAAGGGGCTTTCCCTTGGATATCGCCTCTAAAAAGGTGGCCTTTATCTGAGAAAAGCTCTCTTCTGCCACAAAGTCATAAATATCCCTGGAAACTAACTCATTTTGAGAACTATTAACAAACTCCGAAAAAATGGAATTTGCCTGGACTATCTTTCCTCTTGTTTCAATTTCAGCCACCATGATCCTTGCTGTTTCCACAGTGGCCTTGTTAAAATCCCTTTGACGAGAAAGCTCCTTTTCAAGCTCTACTGTATTTTTTATATCCTCAACTATTGCAAAGGCGCCAATGACATGGCCCTCTTCATTTTTAATTGGAAAGGCAGAAAAAGATACATAAATCTTTTTTTGGGTAAGTTTTGTTACATAGCTTCCCCTATATCTTATCTCCTTTCCTCTTAAGACCTCTCTGGCAAAATCTCTAAGAGATGGATTCCCGGCCGAAAGGGAGTTTAGGCCAATAAGCGCCTTTTTATCTGTCCCTATGAGTTCGCAAAAGCGGTTATTGCAATCAACAAGGGTCCCATTTCTATCAATAAATACTATCCCAAGGGGACCCTTTTCAAAAAAGAGCTTGAACTGATCCTCAAGTCTTGAAAAGGCAAGCTCCATCTCTTTCATTTTGGTGACATCCCTTAAAAAGGAAAGACAAAGCCCCTGTCTTTCAAGGTCTGATGGAAAGGACACATGGTGTTCCACCCAAATTGAATGTCCATCCTTATGAGTTAAGCGATAACAAATTGGTGTGATTTCGTATTTGCCGTTAGAGAGGTTTTCACTAAAAAAACTCAATACCCTAGCCCTATCTTCAGGGTGAATAAGAAGCTTGTAGGTTTCTGGGTCATCATAAAACCTTTGAAGGGATATCCCAGTCCATTTTTCAAGGGATTTGGATGAATAATTTATTTTAAATATTTCTCTTTTACTTGAGCAAAAGACTACACAAGGAAGATTATCAAGTATCCTTTCATGAGAAAGACTAAACTTTTCCTTAAGTGCATATATAGATTTCATTAAAAAACACTAAAAATGAAAAGGCGATTCTTCGTCCTCTTCGTAGCGAATTTCGTCAACAGGCTCCTTCTTGCCCTCCCCTGCATATAGCTTGTTTGGGCAGTTGAAGACTAGACCCGGTTCATTTCCAATTACTTTGTAACCGTGTACAACACCTGGTGGCACAATTACCACAAGGGGATTGTCCTTTCCTGTATAAATTATCTGCATATTTTTATAGGTAGGGGATGATTCCCTGTTATCCCAAAGGCGCACCTCGAAATTCCCCGGGCCCAAAAAACAAAAGATATCTGTCTGATGGCGATGTGCATGTGGCCCCCTTGAAATTCCAGGATAGGTCAGTGAACAATAGGCCATTTGAGGAAAAAGCTCTTGCGAAAGCTCATCTTTCCTAAAAAGCTCACAAAGCCAGCCTCTATAGTCCAAAAATTTTTTAAGCTCTCTTACTTCGACACCTTCAATGTATCCCTTTTTAAATTCCATCTTTAACCCTTATTTTTTAGAATTTGGAAGCCAAATACCCTCTATGGCACTGACATCTCCTCCCTCTGACAAAAGCCCCCCTAGCCTTTTTGCACTTTCAAGGGCATAGGGATGCTCCTTGATCTGGGCCTTTTTCTCAACCCCCTTTATGAGAAGGCATGAATGAAGCCTTGCACCAATGGCATCAAAAAAATACTTCATTACAAGCCTTGCGCCATTAAAAAGGAGCTTTCCCTTGGTAGCCCCCACTGAAAGAAAAACCCCTAGCCTTTCTTTATCATCTTCCCTTTTTAAAACATATTTTCTAACCCAAAGGGCCTGGCTCCTTTCCACAAGTGCCTGGGTCTTTGCGGTGATGTTATAAAAGAATATAGGGGATGAAACCACAACTACGTCTGCCTTTTCCAACAGTGGATAGATACTGGTCATATCATCTTCAAGGATGCACTCCCCTGTATCATCACACTTTCCACACTCAATACAAGGGGTAATCTTTAAGGGAAAAAGCCTTATTTCTTTAACCTCTGCACCCTTAGACCTGGCCCCTTCTGCCAAGGCCTCTCCCAAAAGGTGTGAATTTCCTCCCTTTCTGGGAGAGCCATAAAATATCAAAAAATTTTTCATGTCTTCACCAACAAGTTTTGATTGGCCTCTAAATAGTTATAAGTTGAATTTTTCCAAGGAATTTATTGAGCTAGAGAAAAGGTATCAGATTTTTCTTATATTTCCAAGAAATTAATGAATTTTTGTTCATTTCTTTTGCCGCCAAAAGAAATGAACCAAAGAAAACCGCCCCCGTTGCCGCTCAACCCCTGCGCTTGGAAGGCTTTCGGTCTAGGTCGGCCAAAGGGGCCGTCCATGGCCCTGTGGCCGATGGCGACGTCCATGTCGCCACCCCCTTCGGGGGCTTTTTAGACCATTCGCCTTCCGTGCTCGGCGCGGCAAAAGGGGGGTTAAAAAACCAGCGGATTGCCCTGATTTGTCTTGAAAAAAGGAAGAAAGGCGTTTATTTCTACTTATTTTTAGGATACGGGAACAAATAAGGTTTATGAAAGACGATCTTAGATTGAATTACAGTATTAAAGAAAAAGGTAATTAATTGAAAATTAAATATTGCCCCTACCTAGAACATGATCATTGAATATGCACATGGCTCAGCAGGCAGCATCCTATAGCTAAAATGAAAGAAAGCAGAACCCCCGTATGGACAAGGCTTTCGGCTGAAGCGATATCATCCAGGCCTTCAACAAATTTTACCCTGGCGCCTAGGCCTTCAAGGACATTTATAACACTTCTTACGTTTTCTGCTCCATAATCAAGAAGGGTGATCGTCTTTAAACCCCTTTAATTTCTAGTTCAGCCAAAAATACAACGATGGAGAAAAAATAGAAAGGAAAGGAGAGTTGTAATTTCTTATAGATTTGAAGGTGTCTTTAAGAAATAAGCCTATTTTGTTTCCAAGTTTTTTTAAGAAATACCTCAAAGTTGCGTCCTTTTATCAATAAATGTAATCTCTAAAAAAGAAATATCTGGAATAAAAAGTTTATACCCATGACTTAATGATCTGTCAGGAAAATCTATTTTAGTCTAAAAGGGACTTTAAAATGGCTAAAAAAAGGCAAATGGCGCAAATCTTGGTTTTGAAAAGGAGCTTTGGGCAGCGGCCGACAAATTGAGGGGGCACATGGACGCCTCTGAATACAAGCACGTTGTCCTTGGCCTTATCTTTCTAAAATACATCTCCGACTCCTTCCAGGCAAAATATAAGGAACTTGAGGCACTTAAAGAGACTGAGTACACAGACCCAGAGGATAGGGACGAATACCTCGCAGCCAATGTCTTTTGGGTACCCAGGGAGGCGCGGTGGGAATACCTTCAGAAAAACGCCAAGCAGCCCACCATTGGAAAGCTCATTGACGATGCCATGGTGGCAATAGAAAAGGAAAATCCAAGGCTTAAAGGTGTCCTTCCAAAAGACTACGCCCGCCCAACCCTGGATAAAAGACGCCTTGGTGAACTCATTGATATAATTGGAAGGATTGGCCTTGGAGATGAAAGCGCTCGATCAAAGGACATCCTTGGGCGCGTCTATGAATATTTTCTTGGCCGTTTTGCAGAAGCAGAGGGAAAAGGAGGCGGTGAATTCTATACACCCCAATGCGTAGTAAAACTCCTTGTAAACATGATTGAGCCCTTTAAGGGCCGGGTCTTCGACCCTTGCTGCGGCTCAGGGGGCATGTTCGTTCAGAGTGAAAGGTTTGTAGAAGAACATGGCGGGCACAAAGACGATATTGCCATCTACGGCCAGGAATCAAATCCAACCACATGGCGCCTAGCCATGATGAATCTTGCCATCCGGGGGATAGATGCAGACCTTGGAGGACGGCCTGCCGACAGCTTCCACAATGACCTTCATAAGGACCTTCGAGCAGATTTCATCCTTGCAAATCCGCCCTTTAACATGAGCGACTGGGGAGGAGAGCTCCTAAAAGATGACGTGCGCTGGAAATTCGGCGTGCCTCCAGCAAGCAATGCCAACTATGCATGGATACAACACTTTATCTATCATCTGGCCCCAGAGGGAATCGCAGGCTTCGTAATGGCCAATGGCTCCATGTCCACCAACACATCAGGAGAAGGGGAGATCAGAAAAAACATCATAGAGGCAGACCTTGTGGACTGTATGATTGCACTTCCTGGTCAGCTTTTCTACACCACCCAGATCCCAGTATGCCTCTGGTTTTTGACACGTTCAAAAACTGCTAACAAAACAAAAGGCCACAGGAACCGTCAGGGCGAGACCCTATTTATTGATGCAAGAAAGATGGGACAGCTCATAGACCGGGTGCACCGGGAGCTAACCCATGAAGAAATCAAAAAGATAGCAGACACCTATCATGCCTGGCGGGGTGAAAATTTTAAAGAGGAATACAAGGACATTCCAGGCTTTTGTAAGGCAGCTACAATTGAGGATATAAAGGCCCATGGTTACGTCCTTACCCCTGGCCGTTATGTTGGGGCCGAAAAAGTTGAGGATGACGGCGTTCCCTTTGAGGAAAAGATGGCTGAGCTTACAAACAAGCTCTATGAGCAATTTGAAAAGTCCCATGAGCTTGAGGCAAAGATTAGAAAGAACCTAGAGGCCCTGGGATTTGGGAAATAAGATTAAACCAGGTTATTCTATTCAATAATGGATAAACAACTTGAACAAAAAATATTTAAATTCGTTTATGGCAGATATGATGGTTGGCATGTTTCTCATTCGGAGTCACCAGACTTTATTTGTATAAAGAATAATATTCCAGTTCTTGGTTCTGAAGTAACAGAATTATATCTTTCAGAATGTGATGCCCGTTTAAAAAACATAAAAAATTATACCTTAGACCTGC
>JALXCD010000119.1 GCA_026991135.1 Deltaproteobacteria bacterium
CTTTCTTATAAAGAGTCTCAACTTTCCTTTCCAACTGCTTTTCCTTTCTCCTGTCATTGTCAAAAACAAGAGAGGCCTTTTCCAAAAACTCTTTCTTCCATGCCCTTACTTGTCCTGGATGAATCCCGTATCTTGAACCAATCTCACTTGTGGTCTCTTCCCCTTTAATAGCCTCTATTGCAACCTTTGCCTTAAACTCTGCACTGTACTTCTTCTTTGACATACTCTTCTTCTCCTTTCACTGTCTTGTAAATTTTTCTCTATATATTTTTATCTCATGACAGTGAAAGCGAACAATACATGTTGTCTAAAAAGGGGGACCACTTAAGATTGACAAGTTTTTAGTCCCTTTTTATATTCATTTCAAAATTGCTGGGGGATCGTCTAATGGCAGGACGGTAGACTCTGGATCTACTAGTCTAGGTTCGAATCCTAGTCCCCCAGCCATTTTCTTTTTAATCAAAATACCGCTTCTATAATCTAGAAAGGATCGGGCTTTTTTTAGGAGATGGTTCAACCTGCCCCCAAAAGTACTTCAAAATCTAAACGTTCATCTCTGCGGATTCTCCTTGTTGAAGATGATAAGGCAGTGGCTGAAAGCTTTAAAAGTATTCTGGAAGAAGCAGGATACAACGTAATAGGTTTGGCCTTTAATGGACTTGAGGCTGTAGAAAAAACAGCTGAGCTAAATCCAAATATGATCCTTATGGATATTAAGATGCCAGTCCTTGACGGGCTTGAGGCGGCAAGACAAATAAACAGTACACCCGGACAAAACATTATCCCCATCATTTTGGTTACAGCCTATGCAGAAAAAGAATTGGTTGAAAAGGCAAAGGGCCGAGGCATACTTGGATACCTTGTAAAACCAGTCCATGTGGATGATCTTGTCCCTGCAATTGAAATGGCTCAATCCATTGCTCAGACAATAAATGCCCTTGAAGGTGTTGTTGAAAACCTAACTGAAGAGCTTGAAGCAAGAAAGTTAATAGAAAAGGCTAAGGGCATATTAATGAAGCACCTTTCGGTGGATGAAGAAACTGCCTTAAGAATGATGCAAAAAGAAAGCAGACGCCAGAGAATTAAATTAAAGGAATTGGCAAGGGCAATAATCGCCTCTCATTCTGTCCTTTCATAAACATCAGAATAAAATTCCTTTCTAAGCACATTTTTTGTCAAAAAGGTCAATTTTTGACACTCTTTTTCCGATAAAAAGAACAATAAATATTTCTAGGGAGGTTTCATGTTTTCTGCCCTTGCCATTAATCAGGATGAAAAATTACAGGAAAGTTTGTCAACAAAGCAAAAACTCTTGGTTGTGGATGATGACCAGAGCCTGAGGGAATTTCTAGAAATTTTCTTAGCAAAGGAAGGCTATAAGGTTGACTCATCAGATAGCGGTGAAAAAGCGCTGGAATTGGTCAAACAGTCGAGATATGACCTTGTAATTACCGATGTCAAAATGCCTGGTATGGACGGAGTTGAGCTACTAAAAAAACTAAAGATAATTGACGCAACTTTACCTGTGATCCTTATAACTGCCTTTGCGTCATTGGACACTGCAGTGGATGCCATGAAGGAAGGGGCATGGGACTACCTTACAAAGCCCTTTAAAATTGAGGAGCTTAGGGAGGTCATTGAAAAGGCGCTTTCCTCAAAGCAAGACCCTTCAATAAAGCCAATTGAGACAAAGGACAAAATATATAAACTAGACGAAATGGTGGCCAAAAGCCCGGCCATGATGAAGATATTTCAGCTCATTCCGAGAATTGCCTCCAGTCCTGCCTCGGTCCTCATTACTGGTGAAAGCGGCACAGGAAAAGAACTTGTAGCCAAAGCCATCCATAACCTGGGAGATAGACGTGAAAGACCATTTGTCACAGTAAATTGTGGAGGAATACCTGAATCTTTGCTGGAAAGTGAGCTTTTCGGCTATAAAAAAGGTGCCTTTACTGGTGCGACCACAGATAAACAGGGACTTTTTGCCCTTGCCAATAATGGAACCATCTTCCTGGATGAAATTGGAGAGCTTCCAATGTCACTCCAGGTAAAACTACTCAGGGTGGTACAACAAAGGTCATTTATACCTGTAGGTGGCATAACACCTATTGATGTTGATTGCCGAATTATTGCAGCCACCAACAGGAACCTTGAAAGGGAAGTAATGGAAGGAAACTTCAGGGAAGACCTTTATTATCGCCTAAACGTGATACAGATAAGAATGCCTCCATTAAGGGAAAGAAAAGAGGACATTCCACTTCTTGTACAATATTTTTTAGACAAGTATTCAAAACTCTTTAAAAAAGACGTTCAAGGTATATCAAATTTTGCCTTAAATGCCCTTATGGAATATCCCTTTCCTGGAAATGTAAGAGAGCTAGAGAATATTATTGAACGTTCAGTGGCACTTTCTACTTCTAGCCTTATTCTTCCAGAAAGTCTGTATATAGCCAAAGAAAAACATAAAGATGAATTTTCATTAAATGAAAAGCATTTGGAAAAAAAGCCGTCCTATCCAGAGGCTGTTGAACTTCCTCCTGAAGGAATGGATCTCGATGGATTTTTGGAAGAAATAGAAAAGAACCTATTAGTACAGGCCCTTAAGCGCACAAATGGCAAAAAGAAAGAGGCCTCCAAGCTTTTAGGCATGAACTTTAGATCCTTTAGATATAGACTTGCCAAATACAATCTTTAAATAGGGTTAAAATGAGCTTTAAGGGAGAAAAGGATCTCTTTATTTATATAACTGCTGGACGACTCCTCATATTTTTGCTCTTATTTGCAGGGGCCTATTTTGTCCCTGACTTTTTTTTGACAAGTAAAGCAAACTACCTTTTCTGGCTTCTTGGCTGTGCCTTTTTATTAACTATCATTTGGATAACCTGGTTTAGAAAGGTAGGGCTAACCGAAAGGCTCAAACATTTTCAAATAATAAGCGACGTCCTTTTGGTGACATTTGCCATTTGGTTAACAGGTGGGATAAAAAGTAACCTCACCTTTCTTTATTCAATCGCCATCATTACTGCATGCCTCCTGAGTCCAGAAAAGAATGGCGGCTTATCAGCACTATTAAGTGTGCTTTTTTATGCCCTATGTTCCATTTTGACCTATCATGGACAGGTGCCTTTAAATAAGGCCTTTTTCACATTTTTTATAAATATGGGGGCCTTTGGAATAATTGCCCTTTTGGCCATTCATCTTTCAAAAAGGCTTAAAGCCGCAGAAGAAAAACTAATTGAAACTGCACAAGACATCCAGCTTTTGGAAGAAATACAAAAACACCTCGCAAATAGCATGAAGTCAGGCCTTATTACCTTAGATCTAGATGGGAATATTCTTTATTATAATATAGCAGCTCTTGGAATCTTGGGAGACATAATCAAAAGTTCATATGGGAAAAACATTTATAAGATTCTTCCACAGTTAGATGGTCTTTTAAAGGATTGTTCTTCAAACAAAGAGTCAAAAAGACATGAAATCGTTTTAAAACAAAATGGCAAGGAAATCGTCCTAGGCATCTCTTGTTTTTTGATAGAAGATCAGTTTAGTGGAAAGCTTTTAGGAAAGGGAGTGATATTTCAAGATATTACTGAGATTAAGGCTCAAGAGGAAAAATTGAGACTGATTGATAGACTGGCCGCTCTGGGTGAGATGGCAGCAGGACTTGCCCATGAGATCAGAAATCCTCTTGCATCCATTTCGGGTGCAGCAGAATTTTTAGAACAATCGGACTTGACACTACCAGAAGGTAAAAAATTATTAAAGATCATTCAAAGGGAGGTGGAAAGGCTAACTAAACTCACAAGTTCTTTTTTATTATATGGAAGGCCAGAGAAAAAAGAACTAAAAGAAATCAATATCAAAAATGAAATCCAATCTGTCCTTGAGCTTATAGAACGAAGAAAAGACAAAAAAAATCTAAAAATCGAACTTAAAGCAGATGACAATCTATCACTTTTAATGGAACCAGACATGTTCAGGCAAGCACTTTTAAATTGTCTTTTAAATTCAATTGAGGCAGTTCCAGAGAATGAAGGAAGAGTTGAAATTCATTGTAAAAACACAGACGAAAAGTTGTTCATAGCAATCAAAGACAATGGATGCGGGATAGATGAAAAGGAAATCACCAGAATTTTTGACCCATTTTTTACAACAAAACCAAATGGAACTGGACTAGGCCTTTCAATTGTTCATAGGATTGTAACAGAACTTGGAGGAACAATACATATAAGTTCTCAAAAAAATAAAGGCACCATATGTGAGCTTATTTTTCCAAATCCAATTTCAAACTAAAGACCCTTTCAAATAAAACAGGTGATTTCTTTATTAAGATTAAAAAAACGGACATACCCATAATGCCTCCACAGGTATTTAAAATTATATCTCTTAAATCTGCGCATCTGGATGGAATCCACATCTGAATAATTTCTATAAAGAGGCTTGTTCCAAAACAAAGAAAAAGGCCACATAAG